>JAPLSR010000356.1 GCA_026398545.1 Candidatus Sumerlaeota bacterium
AGAAAAATCCCCTCGGTGGCAAAGTCCACCGGACGCAATTTCATGTGCGCCTCAAGAAAGAAGCCGTCCTCCGAGAGAGGCACCTTGAGCATCTGCGCCAGTTCTGAGTTGTCATGATTCGGAACCGTAGCCATGCTGAGGATGAGAAGGTCGGCAGGGATGATGACATCCCGCTGAAGGATAAAATCATGCACCTCCACCTCGAGACATCCATCCCTGTTGATTCGCACATCGGGCTTCCCGTCAGGCTCATACCGGATAAAGATGACGCCCTTTTCCCTCGCCTCTGTATAAAAAGGCTCATGAAAGCCATAGGTGCGCATGTCGCGATAGAGGACGAAAACCGTGGCGTCTGGTTTTTCCTCCTTTATGCGGAGGGCGTTTTTTACCGCCTCATTGCAACAGACGCGACTGCAGTATGGTCTCTCATCATCACGCGAGCCGACGCACTGTATCATGACAAAGGTCCCGGCATCGCTGAGATTGTGAAATGCGAGGCGCTCCTCCAGTTCCCGCTGGGTTACGATGCGTCCGCTTTCGCCATAATGATACTCGGAGGGCATTTTTTCATTCGCCCCTGTTGCCACAATGACCACACCATGTTCGAAAATTTCCTCGGCACCGTCGTTGCCTGCAATGGTGCTCTTGAAATTGCCAATGTAACCTTCCACCGCCTTCACGCGCGCCGATGTGAAGACGCGGATATTTTCATCGTTGAGTCTCCTTTTCCACAATCGCAACCCTGAAATTCTGCTCCGCGAGTGAAAGCGCCGCCGTCATGCCTGAGATGCCGCCGCCAATCACCAGCGCCGCCTTTGTGACGGGGGTCTTCCAGCGCACAAGTGGTGTGAGATAAGCCGCCTTCCGCACCGCCATGCGCACAAGGTCTTTTGCCTTTTCCGTTGCCTCGCGCGGCTGCTTCATGTGCACCCAGGAACACTGGTCGCGGATGTTTGCCATCTCAAAGAGATATGGATTCAGCCCCGCCTGCCTGAGAGTTTCCTGAAAGAGAGGTTCGTGCGTCCTCGGCGAGCAGGAGGCAACCACCACACGGTTCAAACCGTTTTCTTTGATGATTTTGCAGATGCTTTCCTGGGTATCCTGTGCGCAGGTGAAGAGATTCTCTCCAACATAAACGACATATGGAAGCGTGAAAGTATATTTTGTCACCGCAGGGACATCCACCACGCCGCCGATATTGATTCCGCAATTGCAGATAAAAACGCCGATGCGCGGCGCATCACCACTGACATCCTGTTCGGGCGGATAGGTCTTTTCCGTGGTGCATGTTCCGCGTGCGGATGTAAGGAGGCGCTCGCGGCTTGTTTCAAGCGGATGGAATTCCATGGTTTCGCCAAAGCCGTAACGGTTGCGGCGAATGTCCAGAATTTTTGCGAGATTCTCCGCATCCTTCGGAGGCGATAATCCCACCGAAAGCACAATCAGGTCAAACTCCTCCGAATGCAAGATGCCGTCCTCGCTTTCGTATTTCAAAACCAGATTGTTTGTCCCTGACTCCTCCTCAATGCCGGAAATGCGTGAGCGCACAAAGCGCACGCCGTATTCATTCTTTGTGCGCTCATAGTATCGGTCAAAGCCCTTGCCATAACAGCGCATGTCCATG
>JAPLSR010000102.1 GCA_026398545.1 Candidatus Sumerlaeota bacterium
TGACGCCGCCATATTGAACGAGAAGGGTGAACGCATCTCCGCCGCCGTTGCCGGCGAAACTGTCAAAATCTATGTCAGGGTCATCTTTGTCACAGAGACTGAAAATCCCACCATCGGACTACTTATCAAGGACAGGCTGGGGCTGGACGTATTTGGAACAAACACATACATGCTGGGGGAAAATATCGGGACATTTGGCGAGGGCGAGGCGCTCAACGCAATATTCTCCCTTAAACTGGACATCGGTTGCGGGGAATATACCCTCACCGCAGCGGTGCATACCCTCGAGTCTCACCTCTATGAATGCTATGACTGGGCTGATAAGATTCTAAACTTTACAGTAATACCTTCAAATGACTTCAAATTTGTGGGCGTCTCAAAATTATATCCAACCTTCACACACCATACCTCCCCTGCAACACCTGATGAGGCATGGAGTCTCCTTGAAGACATCTTCCATGACACCCCGGATGCGCTTACCATGGCGCCGGCGAGCCAGCGTTTCCTCTGCTATGGCTGGTATGAGCCTGAGGAAACCGAGTCGGGCTATATACGATGGACGGATAAGGATTTCGCCTTCTTCCTGCGCCCTGACGGTAAACAACTTGCCATGGAAATTGCATGCCCGAAACCCGATATCTCAACACACCCACTCATGGCTGAGGTCTCCGCCAATAATAAAAAGATATTGACCTTGACAATTGACAGGAGTGAACCACAGGTTGTTCAGATTCCGCTGCCGGAGCACCTCACAGGAAAACTCTCCATGTTCTCCATCTCGCTGAACAAAAGTTGGTCTCCGGCAGACTATTCCAATACCACCGACCACCGCCAGATTGGGGTCGTTATCAAAAGGATATGGACATCATGATGAATACCCTTGAAGGGGGATTATAAGGTCATGCCATTTGATAACCTGGATGAACAGGAAATACTCGGCAGAATCAGGAGGAGGCTTGAGCCATCCGCCGCACCGGCACAAACCAATAGTGCGCCACCTGACCTTGAGGAAAAGGTCTTTCAACTCCTATTACATCTCCACCAACTCAAAGACCCCACCCTCGTTCCCAGAGAGACCCGCTTCCGGCTCCTTAAACGCCTTATCCAGCGCCTTATTCGCACCTATACAGGCACCCAGCTCGAGTTCAATAATACCATCACTTACATTTTGAATGTCCTTTCCCTCAAAACAAGGGATGAGATACACTATCTCCGGACACTTACTGAAAGTAATATTGCTTTACAGAACGAGCTTGGGGAAATCCGCGAAGACCTCCGGAACCTCCGTGAGACGCATAATGTGGAGATGTCGGCAATGAAGACCGACCTTGCAAACCGCATTGAGTCCGAATCCACGGAGAGACGCAATGCCGAACTCAGCCTGAGGTCCTCGCTTGAAGAATTGCTGCGCACACATGAGCAATTCCTCACACCTGCCATCAGGGATATGAAAACCGAAATTCTCAACCTCCTTGATGAGCATAAACAAACAAATCGTCAGGATATCATCAGCCATATCAAGGATTTTCAGAAAATCTTGGAAGATGAATCGCATTCCATCAGGGAACACATCAGTGCAATAAATGCAAACCTGAGCGCCGGATTGAAAAATACTGAGGTGGCAATCCACAATCGCATCGATGATGAAAAATGCTCCATCTACGACACCATTGAGATAGTCAAGCAAACCATGAGCGGCATGACGGAGGAAGAAAAGGTCGCTATTAATAAACGCATTGATGATGAAAAACGCTCCATTTACGACACCATTGAGATAGTAAAGCAAACCATGAGCGGCATGACGGAGGAAGAAAAGGCGGCAATTAATAAACGCATTGATGATGAAAGGAATACCATCTATGAGGTAATCGAGACCATCAAACTATATCTCGTCTCAACAATTGACAAGAATAATGACTTG
>JAPLSR010000305.1 GCA_026398545.1 Candidatus Sumerlaeota bacterium
AGTCTGTCCTGTTGAATGATGCCAAACCTTGACATGGAACGAATCACGACGCTCAGGGATGTGGAAATATCCCGCGCATGGTCAAGCAGAGAAGCCTGCGCCTTCGCTTTGACCCGGCTGTGTTCTATAACCTGCCAGACGCACATGAAGACAAATATCAGCGCCAGGGAAATATGGATCTTAAGCCGGCGGCTCGCGTTTTTCGGCGCTCCGCTCCCCTCATGACTGATGTCTGCAGAAGAAGGCATTTGATTCTCAACCCTGAATACGGTCCAGTTTATTTCAGATTATCAATATATTTGTCAATCTGCTTCTCAGTGAATGCCTTGGGCGCCAGTTCGGACTTGCCTTTTTCGGATAGTGAAATATCCCGGAGTTCCTTGCCATTTTCAACAACATGCGGTGTAAGAAAAATCAGGAGCTCCGTCTTGGTTTTATTCTTTTCGGTGCGACGGAAGGCGGCGCCCAGCAGAGGGATATCTCCCAGAATGGGGATTTTATGCACCGTTTCAGTTGCATTGTCTTCCATCATGCCGCCGATGACCACTGTTCGTCCGTCATCAACCACGACCTGCGTCGAAGCCGAGCGCTTGGCGATAACTCTGGCGTTGACCGTAGGGGAGATGGGCACGGTTTCCCCGGTGAGGGTGGATATCTCCGGGGAGACATCCAGTTCCACAAGGCGTTCGGGCGTGATGTGGGGCGTAACGTTTAATATGATGCCGATGTCCTGGTATTGAATGGTGTTAATCGTGTCCCCGTTGTCTGTAATACGGCTGTTGGTGATGAAGGGAACTTCCTTTCCGACGGTAATGGTTGCCTGCTGGTTATTCCGGGCAAGGACGGAGGGACGGGAGAGAACTTCCAGCTTGCTGGTGTCGGCAATAGCGCGGATGACGACATCCAGGTCCTCATCCAGTATTTTATAAAACCCGCCGTTGGTTTCATTGACCAGACCGAAGAAGCTCTGGATAGTATCTTGCCTTCCGTCACTGCTGGTGTGTTTATATGTAGCCTCCGCCCCAAAATCTACGCCTTTGGTATGTGTCACCTCCAGAAAAAGAACCTTGATGAGCACCTGAGGCACCGGCTTGTCTAACTCCTTGACGATTTTATCAATTTGCTTATTGGTGTCTTCATCCGTTATGACGATGAGGGAACCAGTTTCGGGGTCATACTGGATTATGGCATCGCCCAGGAGGTTCGCCCCATAGCCGCTCCTGGAGGAGACGGCGGTGTCGAAGGAGGATATCCCCGTGCTCGCCCCAAAGAATCCGGGCGGCATCGCAGCCGGGGGCATGGCTTCCTGTGAAAAGCCCGACATCCATGTGCCGATTGTCAGGAGAAACAAACCCGCGATAATCTTCCATTTTTGCATAGTTTTAACCTCATCATATAAAATTTATCATCGCCCCGTGGTACTGCTGCTGCCACTGCGGGACGATGAAGAGGAACTTCCCGTTGAGCGGTTTGTAGTGTTAGTGCCGGTAGTTCTATTGGTCGTAGTTCTATTCGTGGTCGAAGTCTGAGAACTCTGTTGATTATAAAACTTTCCCAGAAGTTGCGAAACAGCCTGGGCATCGGCATTTTTCAAGGGATAGACGAAGACCTTTTTTTCTCTTGCCGGGTTTGCGTCCAGCTGTTTGACGACATTTTCAACCATCGGCATAACATCTTCAGCGGCGCTCACCACGAGGGAATTGGTTCTTTCGTCGGCTTGCACGGATACGGTGTTCTCCGCCTTCTTTCTATCACTCTGCTGCGTCTGCTGCTGGTTTTGGCCTCCGCCCGGTCCAAAGTTGCGCATGAAGCCGCCTCTGGTGTTCTGGGATTGGGTCGTACTATTTGCGTTGAAGATATTTTTTATGATATCCACCATATCCTTGGCGTATGCATATTTCAGGGGGAAGACCCGGACCACGGTAATACCCTGGCTGGTTGTATCCACATCCTTGACGAGCTGCTCGATAGCGGGCATCAGGTCCTCCGGGGCGCTGACGACCACGGCATTGGTGTTTTGATCAGCCACGGCGACCACGCGGGAGGCGGCTTGAAGAGCTTCGCTTTGACCCTGGCTGCTCTCCGAGGAATCGCCCGAATTATCGCCGCCAGGGCCTCTCATGCGCCCGAAGAAGGGGAATCGGTTGCCGGCATTCTGCTGCCCGGTGGTCGGAGTCTTGAAAAGTTCATTCAACATCTTAGCCACATCCGTCGCGTCGGAATGTTGCAGCATGAAAACCTTGAGGGTAGAGATCTGTGAGATGGAGGTATCTAAGGCGCTGATGATTTCCGCCATGCGCCGGATGTGCGCCTGCGTGTCCGTGAGGACGATTGCGTTGCTGCTTTCATTGGCGGTGATGACGGCATAGCTGGGGAGCATGGTTTTGAGGTTATCAATCATTTTGACGGCGTTGGAATACCGGACGGGGATAATCTGGGTTACCATTTCATCGGTCCGTGGGATATTTTCCGGAATCCTGCCTGTTTTCACGGGGATATTGCGTTTCAGGGCTTCATCCCGCGAAACAATTGTAAGGATGCGCCCGTTGCGGATTGCCGCATATCCCTTTTCATTCAGAACGGTATTCAGCAGATTCACCGCCTCGTCTTTGGAGATGGACTGATGACTGACAATATCCACACGGCCGGAGACATCCGTTCCCCGGACGATGGCGAAACCGGCGGCGCGGCTCATGTAGTCCAGAACGGTATCCAGAGGGGCGTCCCGGAAATTGAAACGCAGAATCCCATCGCTCGATGTGGTGGTTGCAGCATCTTCAAGGGTCAGGGTCAGCGTGCTGGGATCGTCATCCGGAACCGCGGCAATGAGCCATACAGGGAGAAGCGCCACAAAAGCGGTGATAACCAGGGTTAAGATTTTTTCTTTCATTTTTCCACCTCTTTCTTCCTTCGTTCCATAAGTTTTTTCAGAATATCACCTCCGCCCGCTTCCGAGCC
>JAPLSR010000256.1 GCA_026398545.1 Candidatus Sumerlaeota bacterium
AATTTTATCTTTTGCGAATTTCCTTGAACATGATGAAATCTAAATATTGTGATGTCCTGATTCTTGTTAACCGTATGGAATCGGAATGAATCGGAATTTTCTCTTTTGAAAGTTCATACTGATAAGGAAGCGACACCCATGTCGAAAAGACGCATTATCGTGGACGAGATGGGCAAATACTGGGAGGCGCGTGTGCAAATCTTCCGCAGGGAGGCAGGTTCTATCCCCAAAGATGGGATTGTCTTCCTCGGAGATTCAATTACTGAAGGATTCCGGGTAAAAGAATATTTCCCTGACTTGAATGTTATAAACCGCGGCATATCGGGCGATAAAATCGGCGGATGGCAATATTACGGCATTCTTGACCGGCTGGACACAAGTGTTTTCAATCTCAAACCGAAGGCGCTTTTTATCCTTATCGGCATCAATGACATTGTTTTCTGGAACACACCTGAACCTGAGATGGGAAAAGGTTATCATGCCGTATTTGCCGAGCTGAAAAGGGGAGCGCATGGTGTGGAAATTTATATCCAGTCGCTTCTCCCGACATCAGGCGAGGAATTTGGAAGATTTAATGTGAAGATTAACATCTGGAATAAAAAAATTCAGTCCATGGTCCTTGAATACGGGTTTGTCTATCTTGATATTGCCACGGTTTTCATGGATGAGATGGGTGATATGAAAAAAGAGATGACGACTGATGGTTTGCATCTGAATGAAAAGGGATATGACCTCTGGGCGGAATCGATTAAATGGTATGTTTTTCCTGATAGGTCTTAGAGCCACTAAAATAATAAATCTCACCACAGAGACACAGAGATCACGGAGAATTCCTCTTTCCATGTCCGTTGTCGGACATGGAAAGAAAAATAAATCTCTGTGTTCTCAGTGTCCGCCTAAGGCGGACTGTGGTGAAAATATATTCATTTTTTTAGAGTTTCTTAAAACATATTACCCGGATTCAGGAGACCAGCCGGGTCGAACGCATGTTTGATACGTTCCATCTCCACGATACCATGTTCTCCAAGCATAAGGCGAAGGAGCGATTTTTTGAGTTTGCCTATACCATGTTCCGCCGCCACCGTTCCCCCCATCCGCACCGCCGCCGCTGCAAATTCCTCGTAAATCCTTTTGCCCAGAGCATATTCCTCTTCACTGCGTGGAATGATGTTCACATGCAGATGATTATCGCCAATATGACCGAATATGACGTAACGCAGTCTGCTTTCATCCAGCCTCGCATGGTATAATCTCATCATCTCTTCCAGACGGCTCTCAGGCACGGCGAAATCCGTTCCCAGCTTGGTGATATTGGGAAATGAGACCTTTACTCCGGCAATCATGGAATTGACGGTCTCAGGAAGGGCATGGCGAAGGTCTTTCATCCGTGCAACGCCTTTTTCATCAAGTTCCACCCATGAGTCATCAAGAGAAATGCCGCAATCCGGGAGGATTTTTGCCAGCGAGCCGAGTATGTTGTCCGTCATGCGCTCGTCATCGTAAAGCCGCTCGTAATAGATGAGATGTCTGGCAGAATCAGGGATGGGGGGAATGACGCCGCCCTGACCGATTTCCTCCCTTTTTTCCCGCAGGAGGTCGAGCGCATGTGAATCGAAAAATTCAAGTGCCTGTGGTCTGACAATCGGTTCAATCCTGATGCTTCGCATAAACTGCAGGGCAGACTCCTCGGATGGGAGGTAAAGCATTATGCCGATGATGAAGGGCGGTTTTGGCAGGAGGCGCAATTCTATTTCCGTGAAGACCCCGAGTGTGCCTTCCGAGCCGATAAAAAGGTCTATAAGGTCCATGGCAGGCGATGTGAAATATCCTGCAGTGTTCTTCACGTGTGGCAGGGAATAAGAGGGTATGCGGAGGGAGAGATTGCGAGCCGGTAACGGAATTGTCAGGATGTTATTATTATCGGCTCTTATTCGTCCGCGTGCGATATCCAGCACCTCGCCATTCATGAGCGCCACCTTCAACCGTCGGATATAAGGGCGCGTGGAGCCATATCCAAACGTCCTTGCTCCCGAGGCGTTGCTTGCCACCGTCCCGCCAATGAAGGCGGAATGCTCCGTCGGGTCCGGGGGGTAAAAGAGTGGCGGGGTATGTTTTTCAAGACATAAGAAGAGCTCGGACAAAGTAACACCGGGTTCCACCCTGACAAACCATTCACCTTGTGCCGCATCATGCCCTATTTCAAGGATTCGGTTCATATTTTCCAGTGAGAGTAGAAGACCCCCATTGGGGACAGCGCCGCCAGTGAGACCTGTCCTGCCGCCGGAGATGGTCACGGGAATGGATTTGTCTTTCGCATGGGAGAGCGTTTGAAGGATTTCATTTTCCGTGCGGGGAAGGGAGAGCCAGTCCGCCCGTCCTGTCAGTCTGGATTCATCGGAAAGGTATTTCTGGAATGAATCGTCAAAAGGGCGCAGGAACTCCATCTTTTCTGCATCTCGCCTTGTTTGAAAAATCATGTTGACATTTTCATCACGTGTGGGCAACTTCAATCAAAATTTTGTTCATTGAGATGGTTTTGAAGAAATATTTTCCGGATGTCGGGAATCCGGTGTGAGACCGGTGCGAACCCGTCGCTGTAAGCGTGGACGAAAGCCTCCGGATGCCACTGTCCGCCAGGGGCGGATGGGAAGGCGGGGCAAGTAGGATGAGCCGCAAGCCAGAAGACCGATCCGGGAAATCTTCACTAAAACTTCTTCGGTTGTAAGAAGGTGAAGGTTAACGGGAACCCCCTCTTCATGCGAAGAGGGATTTTTTATTTCCCTCTGCAGGAACTGGCGGATTTCAGCCTGTCACCTCCTTAAAAGAAATTCAGGAGGTGTTCTTATGGTGCAAAGATTGTTCGCTCAGGTTTTGCTTGCATTCGTTTTGATGTCGGTTGCTGAGGCGCAGACAATTTCATTCACAAGCATACCCGAGGGATATGAGGCGGGGAATATCGACCTCGGAAGGGGTTTCACCGGCGCGCTTGCCGCCGACCCCGCTAATGATAATATCATCTATGCCTCCGTCGGTTACTGGCAGCATAACTCTATTGTGAGAATCAACCTCGCAACCAGCCTGATGACCACAGTTGCCGATGGATATTTCGGCTCCATTGGCGGGATGGCAGTCCCCGGTCCCAATCAGCTTGTCGTTGTGGATAATGACGACTGCACATCCAACAGCATCCCCGGCGATACGATTCTCCTTTTGACAGATATAAATATCGATGGCGATTTTAACGACCCTGGCGAGATTGAGGAATTCATTGCCCCCATCCTTGTGAATGGCGGAAGTTTTTCCGGCGCCCAGGCACGCATCGCGCCGGCAGGAAGCCCTTCCATGATTCCCTCCGGCTCGCTCCTTTTCCAGAACGCCGATGGAAACGGTCATGCCGACCTTTTTATTGTGACAAACCCCACCTCCAGCACCACTGCCGTCTATCGCCCCGCCGGAGCCGCCTTTTTTTCCGGTTTTGATTACAACGGCGGTTTTGATTTCGATTCCCGCGGGAACATCTTCATGGGAACCACCAATTCCTCCTTCTCCGGCGAGGTTTATGCCCTCGTGAACACAAATCATGATGAGGATATTGACATGGGTGAATGGAATGATATCGTGACATCCGCCTCGCTTCCCGGCGCCATCTCTGATTTCGTTATTGATGCCGAAGATGACGCCTTTATCGTTACGAATCCATGGGGTGGTTTCCAGGTACAGACGTTTCGCACCCCCTCAGACCCGCTTCATATAAAGGCAATGCCTATTCCCTTCGCCAACACGGATTCAAGCTGGCTTACCAGCGCCATTATCAATACAAAGTCACGTCAATTTGAGCCGGGCGCACCCAATGGCGCCACAATGCTTTTAGGTGGATACAAGGGTATGAATAGCGCCACAAATCTCCTCACACTCCGCCCGCGCAAGGCCTCGGAGGTAAAAGTTTGGCTTCTCTATTAAGACAGATATGTTTTTTCACACAGTTCTATGTCCTGATAATGATGTTCAATTGTGAGAGTGCGTTTTGCGACCCATATATTGACCGCGTTGTGGAAGTGCATTTTGGAGAAGACCATGACCCTGCCTTCGGGGATGTCTCAAAGGTTCTGGGTCCACCGTGTGCCTATGGGAGTCAGGGATTGGGCGGCTCGGTGGATGTCCTCAATCTGGGGATTGGCGGATGGGTCATTGTGGAATTCACGGATAATGTCATTTATGATGGACTGGGTGTGGATTTTGTGGTTTTTGAAAATCCCTTTTATATCGGCGGTGACTTCACAAAGGTGTATCTTGAGCCCGGATTTGTGTATGTGAGTTCGGACGGTGACCATTTCACAAGTTTTACCGCGAACTATACCCCGCCTGTTCCACCACTCCCGAATGGCGATGATAATTTTGAACATTATCACAATTTTGCGGGAATCATGCCGGTCTTTTCCAATCCGTCAAACGGCATTGACCCCTTAAATCCATCAGTCAGCGGGGGAGACCCTTTTGACCTGACGGATCTCCGGGATACCGCCGCATCACACGGTGTTGACCTTCAAAACATCCGGTTCATCAAGATACAGGATGTGAGGCGTCGCATTGACAAAGATTGCGACGGGGATATAATCCCCGGCACGTCCAGTCCGCTCGTAAATGGTTTTGACCTTGACGCCATTGCGGCTATTCATTCAAAGCCGCCCTCGAGGGTTTCGGCAACGGGACATGTCTGGAGCTTGTATGAGTGAGAGGAAGGACATGCGAATTACAGCGACTGTCGCCTTCACTTTGATTGAGATATTGATAGTGGTGGCAATTCTTGCCATCCTGACATCACTGGCTGTGCCGCATTTTCAGATGGCAGTCCAGCGTGCAGACCGAGCCGCCTGCGCATCACAACTGAAGACGCTTGGCGCTGCCCTCACCGCCTACAGGGTGGATTACAATCACTTCCCCCTTGCGGACGGCGTTGCCGGACCGGAACCGAGTCCGGGTCTCTCTGAGATAGGAAACGGTCCAGCGGCGGGGGGCTCCTGGGATGGTGCGCCACGGATGCTTGTGAAACTTCATTACCTTTCCACAGACACCGCCCTCTTCTGTCCTGCACTCAGAAAAAGATACCGCCCCCTTGAGCAAAATTTCAGGTATGCCTACAATTCTTCAGCAAAGGATACATTCGGTCATGATGGCGGGTCTGATAATATTGACCGTTCCAGCGGTGATTTCTGGCTTGTCCGCTGTCTCTGGGTGCCTGCGGAAAGGAGCTTTCATCCCCAGATGGGATATAAATGCCCGCATGGAGATGAGCTCCTGCCCAACGGGACTGAGGACCATGATTGTATGGAAAATGCCCTTTTGAGCGATATGCGTGTGAACCTGCGTAATGGCCGTAGCGATTTTTACAAGGCATATAACATACCTTATACGCCTCGATAATCAGCCAATGCAGTGAACGGTTTTTATTATCCGGAAGGGGGTGTTTTTT
>JAPLSR010000063.1 GCA_026398545.1 Candidatus Sumerlaeota bacterium
GGATTGTAAAGTCCAAAGTCAAACAGGGATTGGAGCAAGGCGGAAAAAAGTCCCGCAGTGAGACCCAGGGCTTGAATCCTCAAAACCTCATCACAGGACGCCTCCCTCAGGAGACGCCTCGCACCCCGCGCCAGAAGGATAATAATTCCGAGGAACACAACCAGTCCCGCAAGTCCCAGCTCGCAGAGAATGTTTATATAATCATTATGCGCCTGGAGCAATCTGATGCGTCCATACGTGTCGTTCAATCTCCAGAATTCGGCTGAGGCGTAAATTGGATGAAAGAAACGGTAATGTCCCGGTCCCACGCCAAGCGCCGGATGAGCAGCCGCCAGCCGCAGAGATGCCTCCCATGCGAGAAGCCGATAGCGATTTGATTCGGGCGAGGCGCTGAAGGCTGAACCCACCTCAGTGATAATCTCCCCTCTGTCGAGAATGAGAAATGTCCCCGCTGTTACGATGGTGCCAATTACAAGGACAAGGATGGTCGGGCGGTCAAATCGTATCAGCCTGACTCCCGAACCGGCGGGTCTTCGAGAAAGGATGCGGCGAATCCCCACGGTGAAAAGGATGATGCCTCCTGCCCCGCCTATTATGCCTCCCCGGCTCTTGAGCAGGAGGAGATGAAGCAGAACACACGGGATTGCGATAAGAAACAGGGGACGCGCAGGACCGTTCCATGCAAAGGCGAAAAACAGGGGAAGGATAAGGATTAAAAACTGGGCGGTCATGTTGGCGTTGCCGATGAAACCGACCGGTTTTCCAGGCTCTTCAAGGATGAGAAAGTCGTGCCCCATGTACTGAGCGAATCCGTAAATGGCGTTAAAAAGCGCCGCAATGGCAAGGACGCATGCTAAAACTTTCAAAAGGCACGAATGCGGGGCGCGGCGGAATGCCCAGGCGGCAAAAATGGCGGAGGCGAACGGGAAGGCGCATTGTTCTAAGGCATAATCCCTGCGGGCGGATAATAAGGCAGAGAGCACCTGGACGCACACCCAGAGGGCAAGCGCCGCTGGAAATGCGCGGGACACTGCGCCACCTCTGCCCGCCGGCACAAGAAGAATATGAAAGGCAAGAACCGGCAGGAGAAGTGTTGTCAGCGCCCCAAGGATGAGATATTTCAGGGCGGAGTAAGGATGAAGCATGGAGGGGTCAATTGCGATGGGGAGCAAAAACAAAGCGGCGAGAAGCAGGAAGTCACCAATGATGCAAATTCCTTTGACCAGCGGCTGGTTAAGAAGATTTTTCTCGGAGACATCCGGCATGGGAGAGTCATTCCATCATACGTTTCTCAAGGTCTTGCCTCTGAGGGGCATCGGGCATCATCTTTAGAAAGCGGCTATACATCTGCCGCATGGGCTCCTTTTCACCCTTTTTGTAATGAATCTCACCGCGGAGGAAATAGATGTTCGGCTCTGCGGCATTCATCCCTTCCGCCCGCTTTAGAATCTCACCGGCGCGCGCCAGGTCATTCATATTCAGGTAAAAGGAGGCAAACAGGCACAAACCCCGCGCATCAAGAAGTCCCATGGCATCAAGGCGGGAAAAGAGGCTCACGCCAAGGTCATACCTTCCCACCTTATTGATGGCATACGCCCAGTCGGGAAATTTCTCCCTCAGGGCGGGATATTTCCTTAAGGCGAAAACGTATTCCTCAATCCCGACATCAACAGCGCCAAGCCAGCCCATGAGAAAACCAGTCGCTGGACCAAGGTTCTGGGATGGAGCGGGAAACTGACCTGATATCCGAAAGGCGGACATGGCATCACCAAAATGTCCGGCGAACTGGGCGGCATGACCGAAATCAAGCCAGACCTGCGCAGGATTGAGGTGCGGCGCCGGGTCATACTGAAGCGCAAGTTGGTAATGTTCGCAGGATGAGGCATAATCTCCGGCGTCCAGCTCGGTTTCCGCCATGAGCCTCAGTACCGATGCCGGATGAGCAGTCGTCCGCAATGCCCGCTGAAACTCCGGCAACGCCTCTTTCGGCTGACCGGTCTTCTTCAAGTATGCCGCCCGATAATAACGGGCGTAGCCGTTCTGCGGATTCAGCCGGACGCCAAGGTCGGTATGAGAACCCGCCTTGAGGAAATCTTTCGTATTGAGCAGGTTGTAAGCAAAAGACATCTCCACCTCGGAGTAAAACTCGGAGAATGCCACTATTGCGCCCCAAATAAAAATCGGCACAAGCAAGGCGCTGAGCAGAAGCCGAAAAAAGGAAAAGGGACGATGTGTGAAGAATGGACAGGACTGTCGGCTATTTTCCATTTCCATTTTCATCCGTGACATATGAATGAATTCCCATTAACCCATGGGGCGAATCCTGTCCACATTTTCCTCGAACAATCATGTCTTAGAATCTGATGAAATATCTAAAGGACAACAGGAATGACTTTCCCACAGGATGAGCAGCTGTTATGGAGCATTTTCTCAAAATGGATGGCGCCTTTCTCACGCACAATGAGGACTTCGCGGCAGGAGGGGCAATAGGTGACTTTCGCCTCGCGCTCGTCCATGTTGCTAAGATACACATAATGGAGGATGCGACGCGCCTTCTCCTGGAGATAATACATGCGCATTGGAGTCGTCGCCGGTTCAATATACTGAAACGCAGGTTCATACCGCAGGAGATGGAGGGGCGGCGGCGCGGGTTGAAGCATTGCCACCCAGCGGAAAAACTCGTCTAAGGCATTCTCATCATCATTATGCCCCTCAATGATGAGCGCCGAGACTTCCAACGGCTTTTTAATATTGATGGAGATAATGGTCTTCAGCGCTTCATCCCGATATCCACCGGTGACTGTTTGATAAAATGTGTCCGCAAATCCCTTAATATCCACCAGAAAGGCATCCACCACTGCCAGAAGTTCAAAAAGGGGCGGCTCTGAGATAAACCCATTCGTCGCCACAACAACGAAAAGTCCTGCATTTCTCAGAAGGGGCGCCGCCTCCATGATATACTCATAATAAACCACCGGCTCGTTCACACCGAATGCAACACCATCCACTTCCCTTGTTTTCGCAATATTCAAAAGGTCTTCCGGCGAGACAAAACGTGTCCGCGCTCCAGCTTGAGACACCCGCCATGTGTTGCAGAAAGGGCAGCGCAGATTACATCCCTGCGTGCCGATGAGAAGGACTTTTGACCCCGGATGGAAATGATACAGGGGCAGTGCCTCAATCGGAAGAACCATCCCCGTGCTGATACGTCCGTAAGTCATGGAGAAGAGTTTTCCATTGCGATTCGTGCGGACACCGCACTGCCCATGTCTGGAGGGGCTGATAGAGCACAGATAGGGACACAGGGCGCACTGGACGACGATGTCGCTTATTCTGTCGTAAAATAGCGCCTCTTTCATCATTCATGCCTGCCCCTGATGGATTCCTGCCGCCATTCAACTGCCAACAAGGTAAAAATCTAAGCCCGCCACTTTTAAAAATCAATCATTTTTAACGGCTCACACTGCAATATTTATTTGCATAGAAAAAATTTACCCCTACAGTATTTTTTCTAAATTTATCTGGAGGTTAAATCATGAAGAAATTAAACTTTGGATATCTTGTCACTATTTCATTCCTTGCCACCCTGATTTTTTCCATTACCATATACGGTAACCCTCAGGAAAAACCGGAACAAGATATCTCGTTTTATAAACCTGTAACGGACATATCATCCTATCCGCTTCTCAAGAAGAAACGGGTCAGAAATATCATTTTGCTCATCGGCGATGGCATGGGATTTGCCCAGGTGGATGCGGCACGGATTCGGGCAACTGGTGCGGCTGGAAGGCTGAATATGGAACGGATGCCTGTCACGGGGTTCGTCAAGACCCACTCCGCCAATCGCCTGATAACAGACTCAGCGGCGGGGGGCACTGCACTTTCAACCGGATTTAAGACTAATAACGGCGTCATTGCCATGAGTCCGGGCGGCAAGAATTTCATGACCATCCTCGAGGCGGCTCAGAAAAGGGGCATGGGCACCGGACTTGTCGTTACATCCACCATCACAGACGCAACGCCATCTGTCTTTGCCTCCCATATCGTCTCCAGAAAGTCTCAGCCTGAGATTGCCCTCCAGCTGGTAAAATCCGGTGTGAATGTCCTGCTGGGCGGCGGGAAGGAATTCTTCATCCCCAAATCAATAAAGGAGAGTAAACGGGGCGATGAACAATCCCCGCTGGATGAGGCGCGGGCGAAGGGTTACCTTATTATAGATACACGGCAACAATTAGCCGACGCCAAAGGCGACCACGTCCTCGGTCTCTTCCAGATGGATTCCCTGAAGACTACTGGCGACGAACCCTCACTTGCCGAAATGGCTCAAAAGGCGATTGCCCTCCTGAAGCCAAATAAAAACGGCTTCTTCATGATGGTGGAAGGGAGCCAGATTGACTGGGGCTGTCATGCAAACAATCCCGATTATGCTATCCGGCAGGTCCTCCTCTTTGATGAGGCGGTGAAGGTTGCACTGGAATTCGCCGCAGAAAACAAGGACACCCTTGTTGTTGTCACCGCCGACCATGAAACCGGCGGACTCACTATTGTCGGCGGAAATCTGGATGGAAGCGGTCTTGGATTCGCCTGGGCAAAAAAAGACCACACCGCCGTGCAGGTGCCTGTTTACGCCTTCGGACCGCAGGCAATATTGTTCATGGGCGTGCAGGATAATACCGATGTGGCAAGAAAACTCAGCATTGCACTGGGGATTGGTAACTTTCCCTTAAAGCAGGAATGAACAGAGGCAATGGGGAATTATCAATATTAACCAAAATATTTGCTCCGCCTGAGGTAGATTCATCCACGAATCTTCACGAATTATCCGCCTGAGGTAGATTTCAGGCTGATAACACGGCGAGGATTCTTTCGGATGCCCTGCCATCACCGTAAGGACTTACCCCGCTCGCCATGCTCCTGTAATAATCCGCATCATCCATGAGACGCTGGGCTTCGGGTATAATCTTATCAGGGTCGTCATCCACAAGTTTGGCAACCCCCGCCTCTATTGCCTCAGGTCTCTCACTGACATGGCGGGTTACAAGGACCGGTTTCCGCAGGGCGGGCGCTTCTTCCTGAATCCCGCCGGAATCGCTGATAATGAGGTGGCATTTTTGCATCATCCAGACAAAATCAGGATAGGCGACAGGGGGGAGGAGATGAAGATTGGGGATGCCTCCGAGTATGCTCCTCACGGCTTTCTGCACATTGGGATTCAGGTGGACGGGATAGATAAAAAGGACATCGGGATTTTTCGTGGCAAGGGTGCGGAAGGCGCCGCAAATGCGGAATAGCCGTTCCCCGAAATTTTCCCGCCGGTGCCCCGTGATAAGCACCATCATCCGGCATCTGGAAAGAGGTTCAGTAAGGTTGCTCAGGGGACAGGGCGTCTCCCGCACACGCTCAGCGGTGAAAAGTAAGGCATCGATGACGGTGTTACCCGTCACATGGATGGTCGATGACTCATATCCCTCTCGGAGGAGATTCTCTCTGGCTTTCTCTGTCGGGGCGAAATGGTAATCAGCCACGCTCGATATGGTCTTGCGGTTAATCTCCTCAGGGAAGGGAGCCCACTTATTGCCGGTGCGGAGACCAGCCTCCACATGGGCGACCTTTTTCCCCGCATAGTAACCTGAGATGGCGGCGGCAAAGGCGGAGGTCGTATCTCCCTGAACAATGACGATATCGGGAGCGAACACCTCCATAGCGCCTTCCATTGCCGCAAACACCTTCGAGGTGAGGGAGAAAAGACCCTGGTCGGGCTTCATTATATTAAGGTCCATGTCGGGTTTCACATGGAAGGCTGCCATGACATCATCAAGCATCTGTCGGTGCTGACCGGTTACAACGACATGAGCCTCAAAATTCCTATCCGCCTCCTGCGCCTTGAGGATGAGCGGCGCCAGTTTGATTGCCTCCGGTCTCGTCCCGAAGACAAACATGAGTTTTTTTCTTGTCACCCTGAAAATCCTTCACAAATGATTCCTCAGAATGGGGCAGTAACCCCACACACCGATTCGTAATATCCCAAAAGACCCATCTGAACCTGCGCCCTTATCCAACTCACGC
>JAPLSR010000066.1 GCA_026398545.1 Candidatus Sumerlaeota bacterium
GACGCCCAGTGCAATGCCAATGACGCCGCCCAGCCCGCTTAATACGATTGCCTCGATGAGAAACTGGAGCATGATGTCGCGGTTTTTGGCGCCGATTGCCTTGCGGATGCCTATCTCCCGTGTCCGCTCTGTCACAGTGACCAGCATGATGTTCATTATCCCGATGCCGCCGACTAAAAGGGAGATGCTGGCAATCCCGCCCAAAAGAAAGGTGAAGGTTTGTGTAACATTGGTAGCCGTAGCAATAATCTCCGCCTGGTTGCGAATATTGAAGTCATCCTGTGCCTCCGGTTGCAGACGGTGCCTCTGGCGCAGGAGACTTGTGATATCCTCCTGCAGCTTGATGAGGTCGGTGCCATCCGCCGCCTGGACGTCGATTTCCCGTAGATAGTTCAATCCAAACAATTGCTTCATTGCAGTAGTGTATGGAACAATCGCCTGATCATCAGGATTGAACCATCCCTGATCGCCTTTTGATTTTGTAACGCCGACCACATTAAAATTAATACCATTGACTTTGATAGTTTGGCCCAGAGGGTCTTCGTCCTGGAAGAGATTTTCCACCGTTGTGGGACCGAGGACCGCCACCCGCATCATGCTGTCCACCTCGCCTTCCGTGAAAGAGCGCCCGCGCCCGATATCGAAATTGCGGGCGGTGAAATAGGTGGGAGAAGACCCCACCACAGCGACTCGCGAGTTCAGGTTATAATATTTAATCTGGGCGCTCCCCTGGACAACAGGCGCAATCTGAAAAACTCCTTTGACTTTCAGAATTGCAGTGGCATCATCTACCGTCAGGTTCTGCCGACTACCAGACGTTACACCGTGGGATCCATGTTGGCCGGGACGAATCATAAGGAGATTGGTTCCCATGGCGGAAATACGTTCCATTACCTGTTTTTGAGCCCCTGCCCCCATTGCCAGCATGGAAATCACCGCCCCCACGCCGATAATAATGCCAAGCATGGCGAGAATGGTTCGCAGTTTATTCGCCAACAGGCTTTTAAGCGCCACCTTGATAATTGTCCAGAATAGCATAGTCTTACACTCCTACTTTTTTGTCATAATGGACGATGCGGCCATCACGGAGATGAATCTGGCGACCGCACTGCCTTGCCACGTCCGACTCATGCGTGACAACGATGACCGTCCTGCCTTGCTGGTTCAATTCCCTGAAAAGCGCCAGGATTTCATCGCCGGTTTTGGTATCTAAGTTGCCGGTCGGCTCATCGGCAAGAATGATTGTCGGATTCGTTACAATGGCGCGGGCGATGGCGACGCGCTGGCGCTGGCCGCCAGAAAGCTGGTTCGGCTCATGGGTCATGCGGTCAGCCAGCCCCACAATTTTTAGCGCCTCTTCCGCCTGAGCCTTGGCATGGTTATTGCCGGCATAAAGGAGTGGCAGCTCCACATTTTCGAGTGCGTTCATCCTTGCCAGAAGATTGAAGGTCTGAAAAACAAACCCGATGCGGCGGTTGCGGATTTCAGCAAGCTGGTTGGGGGAGAGCCGCGACACATCCTCACCGGCGAGAATATACTGTCCGGCATCGGGGTGATCCAGACACCCAATGATGTGCATCAGCGTGGATTTTCCGCTTCCGGAAGGTCCCATGATGGCTGGCATCTCGCCATCGTCAATATCGAAGGAGACGCCATCCAGGGCGCGAATTTCAACTCCGCCCATCTTGTAAGTTTTTTCAATATTTTCCATGTGAATAATCATAAATTTTTCTCACCCATTCTCCCCTTCATGATTTATTACCGCCCTCCGGCGGGCCGCGGCATCATCATGCGTATCTGCGCCTGAGGAGGCGGGGTGCGCCTGCCCTCTCCCGGTTGGTTATTGGTGCGCCATCGGCTGTCTGCCATTCCCTTCTTGATCTCGAGCTCCTCGCCTTCCTTCAGTCCTTTCACGATCTCCGTCTGGAACCCGTTACTGATGCCGACCTCCACCTCCCGCTCTTCGGAGGGGCCAACAGATTTCTTCACAAATGCTATACGTTTGCCCCTTTTTCGGGAAATGGCTTCCGAAGACACAATCAGAGTGTCCTGTCTGTCAGCCACAATAATTTCCAGATTAGTGGTCATTTCCGGCTTCCAAAGGTGACCACATTGGAGGCATTGACCCCCTTTGTGGCGATCCGCACCACCTTGCCGGAGAAAAATTTTTCGGGGTAGGCATCCGCAGTAATCAGGACATCCTGTTCCTCATCCACCTTTCCTATGTCGCTCTCATCCACAGAGGCGAGCACATAGATGCGGGAGAGGTCGGAGAGGGTAAGCACGGTTGTCCCGCCTCCCACATTGCTTATGCCGGAAGAGATGATCTGCCCCACCTGGACGGTGCGTGCGGACACCACACCATCAATGGGAGAAAAGACCTTGGTATCCTTAAGCTGCTGTTCGGCGAGGTCTTCGTTAATTTTGTCGGATTCCACCTGATTCTCCGCCAGACTGATGTCCTGGCGTTTCAAATCAAGGGAGATTTCCTGGGTTTTGAGGTCTTCGCTGCTGGCGTGGGCGTTTTCAAGGTCCGATTGCGCCTGCACAGCGGTGGTTTGGGCAGTGTCGAAATCCTCGCGGCTTGCCAGTTTTTTCTCAAAGAGCTGCTTCATACGTTCTGCCTTGGACTTAGTGTCATCGTAAGAGGCCTGGGCGGATTTCAGGGAGGCATCAACTTTCATCCGCTGGGTTACCAGATTCTGCTCCGCCACCTTGAGATTCAGCCGCGCCTGAATCAGGCGGAACTGCGAGGCGGCAAGTTTCACGCCCGACTGCTTCGCATACCGCGCCATATCTATAGGGTCAATTTCCAGGATGAGCGTTCCTGACCCAACCTCATCGCTGATATCATAAGGGAGTTCGACAATCTGACCGCTTGCCTTGCACTTGATGTCAACATCCAGATTGGGCACGATCATTTTCACGATTATAGCAATAACGGCTACCAGAAGCAGAACAACAATCACTGGCATTACTTTTTTAACTTTCATTTTTTATCCTCATAATTATATATACAAAAAAATCAGTTTTTTCAACTTTCAAAAATGGTCAAGGTAAAAAATCTCATCCATGACCAGATGGAGATAAAAAAACCACGGGGGACACCGGTAGCACGGGGTAATGACTTTATAAAAATGGATATTCATCCGGGCACTTTCCCCCAACCATAGAGATTTATTTCAGGAAGTAGTGTGAGCAGCGGCAGATTAAGAAATTATTAAAAGCAACCTCCGTTCTCAATATGGATTGACACTGCGGATGTCGGTAAGCGGGAGATAGGCGCTTCGTCCATCCATCAACCGGATGCGCACCCAGCCGCCCTGAGGGTCGGATATGATGCGCACCTTTGTCCCCGCGGGGAATTTATACAATTCCTCGAATTGCTCGCCGGGACCGCTCCGCGCCAGCGTCTCCGGCTTCATGACAATGGATGTCCTGATGACCAGTTCCTCATAAGCCTTGATGGATAAAAAGACGCCGCTGAACAGGAGAATTACTGCAAACGCTATTGTCAGGGTAGTCATCAGGCGTCTGCGAGGTACTCCCCGTGCAAGCATATAAAAAGCCAGAATCGTGCCAGTAAGGAAGAAAAAGAGGGATGTGAGGATTGTCCATTCATTCAGGCTGGCGCTGTTTTTCAGCCAGGCAAAGGGTTTCAAGAGAAAGAAGGTGTTCGGGCGGTTGATGGAGGGCTGAATGCGTGCAAGGTTTTCCCGGACATCGCGGTCGCGAGGCAAAAGACGCATTGCACGGGTGTAATACAGCACTGCCGCCCCCACATCCCCCGTCCGGGCGCAGGCATTGCCAAGGTTGTAAAGCACAGCAGGGTCATTAACGTCGGAGCGCACAATTTCCTCATATATATCCCGCGCCTTTTGAAATTGTTTCTGGTCGTAAAGCATTCCCGCGCGGTTGAACTGCGCCTTGAGATTTGTCTCGTCCGGGTTCGCCCCGAATGCCATCACTGCGGCAAAGGTAAGAACGGAGACGCTCAGGAGAAACATGGGCACATGTGATGTCATACCTTTTCTTTTCATAACTTTTTCCTGAATTCCTGGATGATTCGGAATGCCTGTTCATAGTGTGCGCGCATATCTTCCGTGGTGTGGCTGGAGGGCGAATAGCGGATGGCATCTGCCTCTTCAAGGAGGGAGCACACGGGGGAGATGTATTCCTCAGAGATGCCGCGCCCCCGGAGTAACTCCGCCAGACTATCAATTGTCAGACCGTGGGCTTCGCGGTTCAGCATGTCGCCAAAGAAACCGCGGAGGGCGGATGCCAGTTCGGTGTAAAATAGATTGGAGTCGCCGCGGGATAAGGCGGCAACAGCGGTCTTCAGGCGATGACCTGCCACACCGCGGGCGCGCAGTCTGCGGGCAAGCCCCATGTTGCCCTCTAACGTCTCCCGCCTCCGTCTGATATAATATGCCAACGCAAGAAGTAAGAGCGGCAGGAGATGGAGCTCGAGGAACCATCCGCTGAGGATGAGGGGACGAATACTCTTCATGCCGATGCGCTCACCGCTCTTGATGTAATTGATGTCCGCATTGATTTCAACAATTGTCCCACCGCCGGATGACATGCCCGGGGATTGCCCCGCAATGACAAGGGGAGTCTTTGCCGTGCCGGGTGTAATGGTAAGTTTGATTGGTGATGATTTCAGGGTGGCATATTCCTTTTTTTCAGGGTTGAAAAGGGTGTAGGAGATGGGGGGAATCTGCATCTCGCCCGTTTTCTGCGGTCTCAGGACGATATTGAAGTTCTTCGTCCCGCCGAGTGTGTCTGCGGTGATTTTTTTATCCACGCGGGCTTTTGTCTCATAAACCTCAAAGCCTTCGATGGGCGGCATTTTGGGCTCAAGCGCGCTCTCCACCGCTCCCTTGCCGCTGAGGCTCAGGGACAGGGTCACTAAGTCATCCATTGTGGCGCTGTTCCGGTCCAGTTTCGCAGTGAAGGTATAATCGCCGACCGTGCCGGTGAAATCTCCCGGCAGGGGAGAGGGGAGGTTCTGAACATCCAGTTCGATAACGGAGGATGGCACAGTAACCTGTTCCGCCTGCCGACCAAATGGGTCAAAGAAGAAGTCATCGAAGAATGGGTCTCCGAAAGAGCGGCGAGAACGACGGCGTTCAGATGACTGCACATTCAGTCCGACGACCAGATTCAGGTTGTCCACCATTGTTTTGCCGGTCTTTGTTGGGACGAGGATAATCTTTTTGACCAGCGCCGCCTGATAGTCTTCCGAACCGAGTTTTACATCGCGGAAGGTGAGACGTTCTGTGTTATAAAGGTCCTCTTTCAGGAATGCCTTGAATTGCGGCAGAGGCTGGCTCACGCCCCAGGTAACGAGGGGCAATCCCTTTTTTGCATAAAGGGTGTAGGCGACGACCACGGGCTGACCCACATAGGGGGTTTTGTTATCCACCTCGGCGCGCAGGAAGAGTTTGCCCTCGAGTGCCTGGCGAAGCTGCTCATTGGAAGTGCCGGGACGGGGGATGTTCTCATTCTTCATAGGCGCGGGGATGTTCGTTGATGGGGTCTGCGCCACGGTGACCGTCACCGCCTCACTTTTGACTTCCTGCCCGTCAACCTTGATGGTGGCTGGCTGGATGGTGAATCTCCCCGCGCTCGCGGCGCGAAGGCTATAACTGTAAATGAGCTCGCCTGACATCCTGCCGTTGATAAACTGGAAGGATTGGGACTTATTCGGTCCTGAGAGGATGGTGAAATTATCAAGAGGGGGAAGCGTGGGTTCGGGGAGATGCCCGAGGGAGTCTGATTGAACCCTGACGGTGTAGGAAAATTCCTCTCCGGGCGCAACGCTGGATGGCTCGGCGCCGGCAGTGATGGTGATATTAGCCGCGATGGCTCTTCCGAGGAGCGCTGTGGATAACAGAATTATCCATGTAATTTTGTTCATATTCATTTTGCCACCCGGTTTCACCGACCATTCCATCTTTGCGGCAGTCCAGTATTTATCAGGGCGGTGCTGGATTACCAGTCCTTTTCCGGCGCCATTCTGCCTTGATACTGGTGTTTGAGCGCCTCCTTGAGTGATTCCCTGTTTTCCTGTGGGAGGGTGCTCAGGAGACGGAGGGCGTCATCCTTGCTCATCTCGCCGACCTTGGTTTCCTGCTGTTGAGCCTGCTGTTCTTCCTTTGTCTCCTTTTCCTTTTGTCCCTGTTCCTCTTTTTTTTCCTCTTGTTTTTGTTCCTGAGCCTTCGCTTGTTCTTCCTTTTTCTGTTCATTTTTCTGGCTCTGCTTTTCCTTCTGTTCGCCCTCCTTTTTCTCCCCCTCATTTTTTTGTTGTTCCTGTTGTTTTTGCTCCTGGTTTTTCTGTTGTTCCTTCATCTTATCGAGGATTTCCTTCCAGAGGCGCTTTGCCTGCTCATAATTGTATTTGGGGTCGGCGTCCTTGGCGTTGCGTTTCATTGCCTGCTGGTTGGATGCCATACATTCTTCAAGTTTTTTTGCCGCCTCGGGCAAATTTTGCGCAGTGATAAGCTGCTCAGCCATGCGGTATTGGGCGACGCCGATGTTGTAATGGGCATCAGCCATGCGTGATGGCTCTTTGAGGAGCGCCGCCGCCTGCTCAAACTCCTTTATCGCCTCCTCATATTTTTTGTTCTTCAAAAGGACATTGCCGATATTGAAATGGAGCTCCGGCGACTCCGGGGATTCCACCTGCGCATTTTTATAGAGTTCAAGCGCCCGTTCCAGTTTCCCTTCCTCAAAGGCGTGGTTTCCCTGGCGCGTTAGTCTTGAGAGGGAATCTGTGAGGGTGAAGCCGAAGAT
>JAPLSR010000362.1 GCA_026398545.1 Candidatus Sumerlaeota bacterium
CCAGACGCGGGTATATCTCACAGGGTATCCGCTGTTGACGTAAAACCCAAGCCCATCGCTATAATAAGTAACGCTCAAGCCCGACCATGGACGATACCAGTACCCATTATAACCGTAATGACTTCTGTCCCGATAATTGTAACTGCGATAATGCCGGTCATTATCACGATGGGAACTACTCACGGCAACTGAGACATTATCCCTGTCCCTATGCGAGAACCCGAAATCAAAGGAGTCTGAGCGGTGACGATTGTCATCCCTGTTAATGACGCGAGATGAATTACGGGTTCTGCCAACAGGACCATTATATGATTTATCCGCCTTTGTATTCTCATTGTCCCAGCTGCCGGGTGACTTGCGCTCGCGGCTTAAAGACTCCTGAGGAATCTGAGGTTTATCGGCATGTGTCCTTATCAGCTCGCCCCTCGTACTTCCAAATGAATCTGCTCTGGAAGGTTTTGAGGAGATATTGCCCCAGATGCTCGGGGAAAGCCTATCCTGCCGGGGTGTGGAGCGAAATCCAGAACCAACCGGTTGTCCCTTGTCCATGCCCGAAAAGGAAGGGCTTGATAGACGACCTGACAGGGCGCCGGATGGCACTTGACGTCCCGCTGGTCTCTCGGCAAAAGCAAATGTCGCCACAAGGCAAATGATTAATGCACCCATCAGAAGATTTGTTGCTTTGAATCTCATTTCAATCACCTCCATAACCAACCCATTTAATCACTCTTGATATTAGAAGGTAGCAATTACTATGCCACTACTAAGGGATTGGAGATTTGCCATTACTCAAGATAAATCAATACTCTATATCAGCACTTCACATGCAACCATAGTGTAATACCCTGCTGTTTGATTATCGGACAGCTCCTTTGTTTTATTAATAGACAACCCACAGCAAATTAGATGATTTTCACTTATTACTTCTGGTATGAAACGCAATTCGCAATCGGATATCAATTCACACATAAATCCTCGGCACACGTGGACCGAGGGCGCAGGTAACCTCATAAGTGGCGGTTTCCATCCACTGAGCCACTTCCTCAACCTTCAGGATATTTTCCCCCATTTTGCCCCAGAGGAGGACATCATCCCCCACTTCCGCCTCCGGGATATGTGTGACATCCACAAGGGTTTGGTCCATGCAGACCCTGCCAACAATTGGGGCGCGACTGCCACGAATCACCACCTCGCCCCTGTTGGAGAACTTTCTTGAAAAGCCATCGCCATAGCCAATGGGAAGCGTCCCGATGCGGCTTTTACGCGGCGTCTGCCATGTTCGACCGTAACTGATAAAGCGACCCTTTGGGTGGTGCCTGATTTCTACCAGTTTTGTCGTCAATGTCATGACCGGTTCTATAAGGACAGAGGGTCTTGTCTCCGGGTCTGGAAGCATACCGTAAAGCATAACTCCGGCACGCACCATATCATAATAGGCATCCGGATGCTGGAGTATAGCGCCGGAATTGGCGGCATGGATGATGTCAAATCTGACCTTTGCCCTTGCGGTTGCCTCAAGAAACCGCTTAAAATTGGAATTCTGCCAGCGGGTATATGATGGGTCGGCAATATCCGAGACCGCAAAGTGGGTGAAGGCGCCTTCAAGGTGAATCCCTCTGAGCTTTTTCAACTCAGGAAGCACAGGTATCAGGTCTTTCCACCAGAACCCGAAACGCCCCATGCCGGTGTCGACCTTGATATGGACGCGCGCCTTTCTCCTGAGTTTCAATGCGGCGCGTCCAAGGGCACGGGCGAGGTCAAATGTGCCCACCGCAACAGAGATGTCATTGGCAACGCATATTTCCGCCGTGTCGGGAAATGTAGGTCCAAGGATAAGTATCGGTGCGGAAAGACCAGCCTCCCTCAGGGCAAGCGCCTCATCAACCGTGGCAATGCCGAGCCATTGCGCCCCCGCCTCAAGCGATGCCCTCGCCACCTCAAGCATCCCATGACCATAGGCATTTGCCTTCACCACTGCCATGACCATGGAATTTCCCACCTTCTCCTGAATAGCATGGACATTGTGCCGCACTGCCTCAAGAGAGATGGTTGCAACTGTTGGACGGTATCCGTTCATACAATTTCACCATTTAAAATTCTCTTCCCGCTAATAATGTATAGAAAAATCATCCCGAGGGTTCACAACTGTCAAACATTTCCAAAGAAAAAAAAGCAGGGACAAAAAATCCCTGCTGTTTTTTTAAGAGTTCAAAAGAGATGAGCCGGACAGACCTTACTTGGTGGGCACAAATATCATGGAGCTCGGTCTGGGTTCCTTCCCTTCGGGGATGAGATTCTTGGCGCGGATGGCGGCGGCTGTTGTCCCATGAGCCTTGGCTATGGATTCAAGCGTATCGCCTTCTTTGACTTTGTATTGAACGCCTTTTTCCCGCGGGGCGGGCTGTTCAGTCTTACGGGCTTTGCCCTCCGTCTTCGTTCCCCCCTCTACCGCCGCTTCAGATTTCTTCTTCATGGAAAGGGCGCTCTGGAGCCTCGAAACCTCATCATCAAGGTTTTTGACCTTGGACTTCAGCTCCTCTATCTCTGCGGGCGAGACGCCGCCTGCCGCGGCTGGGTTCTGCTTGAGATTTGTCAGGTCCTGCTTCACAGTATCCATATCGGCATTGGTATCCTTGATACTTGCCTTTATCTGGTCGACCTGTTCTGCCAGCTCAGCAATTTTCTGGAACTTCTCCTGGATAATGGGATTCTGTTCCGGATTCTGTGAGCATGAACCCAGAACCAACGCCAGCGCAACCACGACTGCTCCGAGTGTCAGCATTCGACTCTCCATCTCAATCTCCTCCTTCACTTCAATTTATACTACAAAACTCTATACTACCCATTATTAGTGTGCCTGCGGGGCCATCAATGGAAGCCTCCGGCAACTTCCAATTATCAACCGACAAGAACGCTCTCCTCTATGTTTTCAAACTTGACCGAGACCAGCTTGGAGACGCCCGGCTCTTCCATGGTTACGCCATAGATGGTATCCGTCAGCGCCATGGTCTGCTTGTTGTGGGTGACAATGACAAACTGTGTATTATCGGCAAATGTGCCCAGCAGTTCCTTGAAACGCTCCACATTGGCGTCATCAAGGGCGGCGTCAATCTCATCAAGCAGGCAAAAAGGGCTTGGCTTATACATAAAGATGGCAAAGAGGAGCGCAACGGCGGTGAGGGATTTCTCGCCACCGGAAAGGAGCGAGATATTCTGCAGCTTTTTCCCGGGCGGTTGCGCCACGATATCGACACCCGTCTCCCGCTCCTTATCCTCCTCATCCTCAACAATAATGATATCCGCCCGCCCGCCGCCAAAAAGGGTGCGGAAGGTTTCAATAAAGTTCACACGGATGTTCTCAAAGGCATCATTGAAGAGTTGTTTGGTGGTCTGGTCGATATGAGAGATTGTCTTTTTCAGCGATTCCTTCGCCTCAAGGAGGTCTTTCTGCTGGGTGGTGAGAAACTCATACCGCTGGATTGCCTCCTGATACTGGTCAATAGCGGCGGCGTTGATGGGTCCGATGCGGTCAATCTTGTCCTTCAGTTCTCCAAGCTGGTTTATAAGCTGGTCGCGGTCGCCAGAGACCTCGCCCACCTCGCCGCAGATGGTTTCAAGGCCTTTCTGGAATTTCTCCTCCGCCTGCTGACTGAGGCTCTCCATCTGGGCTGAGTATTGCGTCCGTTTAAGGTCGAGTTCATGAAGTGTATTCTGGACCTCGTTGAAATCCCTTTGCAGGACAGTAAGCTCCTGCCCGAGTTTCTTCAGATTCAGGGTGAGGGTTTCTTTTCCCTGGAGGCGGATGGTAATCTCACGCTCCATCTCCTCCCTCTCGTGTATGAGCGACTGGAGGTTATTTTCCGCCTCCCGCATGGAAGCAACAAGTTCCGCCTTGCGCGTGGAGAGATTTTCCATCTCCCTCATCTTTTGCTGGATGGAGTGGTCACTGGATTCAAGGTTGCTTTTGGCGGCGGCAAGGCGCTCGCTGAGGGCATGAAAACGCTCCTGCTGGCGCGTCTGTTCGAGGAGAAGATGGGAGACCTCTTCATCAAGTTCATTCTGCTCCGCCTTATCTGCCTCCAGTATGGTTATCAATTCGCTAATTGCCTTTCTCACCTGCTCTATGCGTTGTTCAAGACCGGCAATCTGGCGATGGTTTACCTCTATGGTTTCATCATACTTCACCAGTTCCGCCTTGTGGAGGGTTATCTTCTCCTCCATTGAGCGGACAAGGGTGATATTATCCTGACAATTTTTACCGGCGGACTCCACATCCTTCAGCAGGGAGGCTTGAGCGAGTTCTCTTTCATGGAGGGTTGATGTCAGCAAGTTAAGGGTGGTGCGGCGGTTTTCAATTTCTTTTTTCGCAGAGGCGAGTTTTGCCTCCATATCCTGCGCGCTTTTTTTCAAAGTGGCAATCAAATTTACAAGTTCGCGAGATTCGCGTTCCCGTGAAAGAATGCCGGACTTTTTATCCGAGCCTCCCATGATGAAGCCATTTTTTTCAATGCAATCGCCCTCAAGGGTGACATAGCGGGCGTGCTTTCCCTCGCGGAGGAGACGCCGCGCCGCCGCCAGATTTTCCACAACCACTGTGTCCCCAAGGAGGGCATCTATGAGGGTTTTTTGCTCCGAACCGCTCTCCACCAAGTCACGCGCTAGTCCAACCACGCCTCCGGACTCAAGGATGGATTGCATGTTGCCATTAGAGGTTTCGAAGAGGACGAGGTCGCGCGGGAGGAACCCCGCCTGCCCCGCCTTTTTTTCCTTGAGGTAATAAAGCGCCTTCTCAACCCTGTCAGCGTCCAGAGAGATGATAGCCTGCAGACCGGAACCGAGAGCGGTCTCTATCGCCTGCTCACAGCGTTCCGGCAGGGTGATGCAAGAGGCGATGATTTCACCCACGCCATCCATCTCCCCGCTTTTTGCGGCTTTCATGATGGTTTTGACGCCCCTCTCAAATCCCTCATAGTTCCGCCTGAGTTCCTGCAAGACGCCGAGGCGGGATTCTGCATCCTGAAGGCGCATGACCATTACCTGAAAACCCGCGCGGTCGTGCTCAAATACAGCCTCGCATTTCTTGAGCTCCCTATCCGCGGCGCCCGTCTTTTTGCGCAGGGCGGCAATCTCGGACTCGCAGGCAATAAGGGTCTTTTTACGTTCGTTCAGAAGCGCCCCAAGTTCGGCAAGGGAGGAAATCTCACCCGCCAGCGCCTCCTCATCTTCCTTCATCTGCGCCACAATTTTTTCCCGCATTGCATCCGCATAGCGAATCTCATTCAAAAGGCGCGCCTTTTCAGAGAGGCAGATGCTCTCCTCATTTTTGTGTTCCTCAAGCTCGACGAGTTTTGTCTGATGAGACTGCCTGATGTCCTCATAACGGGACTTTTTATTCTGATAGGTCTTTTCAGTTTTGCGAAGAGCGGTCTCTGATTCCTCGAATTCCCTTTTCAGGGCGGCGATTGAGTGTCTCAACTCCTCCGCGCGTTTCTTTTCCGCCTCCAATTCGTTTGAGAGTTTGGCGCCGGTTTCATCTGTGTTATTGATGCGCTCTTTCAAAAGAGATATCTGGTGACGGCATTTTTCAATATCCGTTCCAAGGTTAAAGGCAAGTCCCTGGGATTCGGAGAGACCCTGGGCGAGGAGGTCGGACTGTGTCCGTTCCTCTTCACTTTGTGAATTGATGGCGGCGATTTTTGCGGAGAGGGAGGCATGGTGGTCCGCCACCTCGGCATGCTGGGACTCCACAAGGGCAGAATGTTCCCGCAAAAATTGATAGCGGAGGATGATAAGTCTCTTCTCAATCTCGTTCTGTTCTGAGAGAAGGCGTTTGTAACGCTCAGCTTTTGATGCCTGGCGCTTGAGGGATTCCGCGTTTTTGCGCACCTCCTCAATAATATCTTCCACACGGAGGAGGTCTTCCTCTGTGCGGATGAGTTTGCGAAGCGCCTCCTCCTTGCGACTTTTATATTTCGAGATGCCCGCCGCCTCTTCAAAGATATAGCGCCTCTCATGAGGCTTGGCGCTGATAATCTGGTCAATACGCCCCTGCTCCATGATGGAATACGCCTCCATGCCCACACCGGTGTCCATGAAGAGTTCCACAATATCTTTCAGGCGGCAGGGGACCTTATTCAGGAGATATTCGCTCTCACCTGTGGAGAAAAGGCGTCGCGTGACGGAGATTTCCGAGAAGTCGAGGGGAATCCTGCGGTCCTGGTTGTCAATGACGAGTGTGACCTGGGCATAGGAGAGTGCCTTGTAGGAGGCGCTTCCAGCAAAGATGACATCATTCATGCGGCTCCCGCGAAGGGATTTGGCGCTCTGCTCGCCCAGAACCCATCTTACGGCATCAAAGATGTTGGATTTGCCGCACCCGTTTGGACCCACTATGATGGTGATTCCCGGAATGAATTCTACGGAGGTTTTGGTAGCGAAGGATTTAAAACCGGTCAATTCAACACACTTCAGGAACATTCTGCCACCTCAACAACAGGAAATGGAGCACTTTACTACATCAGATACTACATCAACAGGAACATCAACATTTCAGAACCGTGTTTTTTTAACCCTTTTCAAGGCAGATTTTAAAATTGCAAATAACCAACCTTCTTCAATATTGCAATCTCATTTTTAAATTACAAAAATATTTAAAATATCTATCCCTGCCTGTCAACATTAAAAGAAAAAAATACTCAAATTTTTTTTACCACCTTTTTCATCCATTGTTCTTGCTTTTTTACATGGCAAATCAGGATGCCCTTGACACCTTCCACCTGTCATGAGAACCATAAAGTTATACTATATACCGGCAATTTCATAAATCTGCGGAGAACTATTTTTGAACAAAAGAATAATACCTGCGGCGCTTGCCTTCATATTTCTCCTTTCCTGGACCGTTTATTTCTTTTTATATTATGAACAGAGTTTCCCATTAAGACTTGTCAGCCACTTCCGGAATTTTCCAGAGCAGTTCCCCAGCCCTTTCATTAATATACTCCCGCTTTTTCCACATCTCATAAGCGCCGCGTCCCTGATTATTATCGCCCGTTTCATCGGAATGTGTGCAATCCGCCTGATTTTTACGAATCAGTCCATTCCGATGGATGTTATAAATCCCCTTGCCTGCCTGCTTGGATTTTTCCTCCTCGGGATAATGACATTTTTCCTCGGCGTTGCGGGACTTCTCTACAAGGGGGTCTTTCTTACTTTAACCATCCTGTTACTCATAATGGCGCTCTGCGATTTAATCAAAACCCATAGAGAACCTCATGATAAATCTTCCCCCCAGTCCGCCTCCTGGAACATTGCGCCATTTTTAATCTTCCTCGCTCTGGCGCTTGTATGCCTTGCCTATACTCTGACGCCCCCCATCCAGAGCGACGCCCTCCGCTACCACCTCGCCGCACCGCAGGAATATATCAAGCGGCACAGGATTCATTATATCCCCCTTTCGGCATTTTCCAACTTTCCCTTCCTGATTGAGATGTTATTTCTCTACGGGATGCTCCTCACGGGCGACCTACTTGCCAGCCTGATGCACTATACATTCTGGGTCATATCATTCTTTCTTCTGCGCGGTTTCATTTCTCATTTCTGGGACGCGGGCGACGAGAAAGAGCGGGGATTTCTCACGAGGGACTTTATCGCAACCCTGTGTGCGCTTGTTTTTGTCTCAATCCCCGCAGTCGCCATTGTTGCATGCTGGCAGTTTATCGATATTGGACTCGCCGCATATTTTCTGGGGTTCAT
>JAPLSR010000171.1 GCA_026398545.1 Candidatus Sumerlaeota bacterium
AAGACCACAACCAGGGAGATGATTTTTCAATCCCTCTCCGCCGCCTTCACGTCACCCGACCGGCGTCTTTTCATCTCCACAAATGGCAATCTGAACAACACCATAGGAGTCCCGCTTACTCTTTTCCAGATAGAACCGGACACACAGCTGATTGTGACGGAGATTGGAATGAACTCCATAGGAGAGATCAGGCGTCTAACGGAAATCACCGACCCGGACATACTTGTGGTCACCAATATTGGGCGAGCCCACATAGGAATGTTTGGCTCGGAGGAGGAACTAATCCGCGCCAAAGCGGAGGTCTTTGAAAAGCTTCGCCCGGAGTGTCTCCTGATTGTAAACGCCGATTGTCTGCGCACGCCAATATTTCTTTCCTATGCAAGGCATCCTCACCACATGGTCACCTTCGGAATAAATGAAGGGGCGGATATGCAGGCACGGAATATCAGTCCAATCAGTCCCCAGGGTTATTGCTTTGACCTTTTTGTGAAGGGGGAGAAGAAGGCGCGCATACGTCTCCCGCTCTTCGGGAGGCATAATATTTACAACGCCCTGGCGGCTGCCGCCGCCGCATACCCCCGTGGCGCGGATATGCAGAAAGTGGCGCAGGCGCTGGAGGGATTCTCACCCCCCTGGATGCGTTCAACCGTTTATGAAATGGACGGCGTCAGGGTTATCTCAGATTGCTATAATGCCAACCCGGATTCTATGGAACTGGCTCTGCGCTCACTCGTCGATGTGCGTGGGGAGGGTGGTCTTTACGTCCTTCTTGGCGACATGCTGGAACTGGGTGCGGATGGGGAGCGGTTTCACAGGGAAATCGGCAGCGTTGTCGCCGAAATCCGACCCGACCTCTTTATCACATACGGGGATTTGTCCCATTTCATGAGTGACGAGGCAGCCCGGCGGGGAGTTTCTACCGTCCATGTGAATACCCATGATGATGCTGCCCGTCTTTTAACCGAGCGCCTCCACACTGGCGATACTGTCCTTCTTAAGGGTTCGCGCCTGATGAAATTGGAGACTGTGACGGAGGAATTGCTTAAGTTTTTTGAGAAACGTCATGCGGTCCGCCTCAGGAGGAATAGTTCATCTCCTGAATAAGGGAGTCAGAGTTGTGTTTTACCTCTTAATCACATCCATCCAGCGCGCCGGCATTCATATCAGCGGGCTGAGGGCGCTGAAATACATCACCGTGCGCTCAGCCCTCGCCCTTATTTGCGCATTTGTTGTAGGGCTGCTCATCGGACCGAAAGTGATAAGGAAACTCCTTCAGATGAAGGTTGGTCAGCCCATCCTTGAGGTGACCGGAAAGGACGGTGTGCAGCTCCCCGATGAGCATAAAAGGAAAAAGGGCACACCCATCATGGGCGGCATCATTATCCTGGTCGCCCTTATTGTGCCTGTTCTCCTCTTCTGCAATCTCACCGACCCACTCGTCCTGATGCTTATTGCCATGATGGTGGGATTCGGCAGGGTCGGTTATCGCGATGATTATCTCAAATTCACGGAGAAAAATTCCAGAGGAATTTCAGGGAAAACCAAGCTCATGTTTCAGCTCCTGCTCGGGCTGCTTGTGGGGCTTTTTCTCAAGTTCCGGGGAGAGGGGATTTTCTATGCACTGACCGGCGACGCCGGCGGGACGCACATCTGTTTCCCCTTTGTCAAAAACTGGTATCCCGACATAGGGTGGCTTTTCATCCCTTATGCGATGTTTGTTGTGACGGCGACCTCCAATGCCACAAATCTAACAGACGGCATGGACGGACTTGCCATAGGGACGGTGATTATTGTTGCGGTCAGCCTGAGTATTATCG
>JAPLSR010000341.1 GCA_026398545.1 Candidatus Sumerlaeota bacterium
AAGCGCGCATCGCGCTGGGTCCAGTCCCTGTGCGCAAGCATGAAATCCTCTGTGCAGAAGGCGCATGTCACGTGATGGAAAACCTTGATGCCGTGATTGTGGCAGATATCAGTAATTAATTTTGTTGCGCGGATGCTCGCCTCTCCCTTCTGAGGGATAAAGTGAAAGCGGGGCGGATGAGCGGGGTCTGCGAGGTCATACATTATATAGCGGTGTCCCTCGGTGAGAATCATATTGATGCCGTCTGAGGCAAGTTGTTCGATTTCACGTTTCGCTTCCTGTGGTGTGATTTCTGCCGGATATGGCAATTGTGTCACGCGGGCGCATGTGAGAAAATCAAGATGTCTATCCAGTGTCCGGGACATTATAATGTCTCCCGAAAGGTGGAAATTTCTGAATCTCGCACGGGGTTTTTCATACCCGGATGGAAAGGGTGATTACATCCCCCTCCCGTGCGGAGAGCATCTTTGCGGCACTGCGCAGGTTAACGGCAATCTCGAGGCGACCGGTGGAGCCCCAGTACGCCACGAGCGCGCCGGGCTTCACGGAAGCGTAACTCTCATGAAGACCGCGTATTCTGCGCCCTTTGATAGAAATGATGACGGATGCGGGACTCACGCCTTCCGGGAGGTCATCAGGCATGATGTTCGTGAGCAGGTTGCCAAAGCGGTCGATGTAAATAACCCGCCCTTTTAGTTTGCCTTGCGAATACCTTTCCGCAGTGTATAAATCGAGGCGATTCATATCCTCGCACAGGGGACCAAGTGCTTCAATGGGCATCCCCGTGGCGAGATGAGCGGCGGCGGGGGCAAAGACATCACGTCCTTCAAAAGTCGTTCCCGTTCCCTTCCGCATGATACCTGTGTTCGTTATGGAATAAACCAGAAAGGATTCGGAGACCGCCTCCGCGCCGCATAGAAGCCCGTTATCCGGCGCGATGAAGAAATAGGCGCCGTCTGTAGCGGCAAGACGCCTCCGTGCACTCCCCACGACAGGGTCAACCACAGCGCAGAAAACTGTCCCCTCCGGGAAATCGCGGAAGCAGGACTGCAGGATAAATGAGGCTGATGCGATGTTATGCGGCTCCACCTCATGGGCGATGTCAATGATTTCTGAAGCGGGCGCAATGCCCTTAATGACGCCCTTCATGGAGGCAACAAACCAATCACGCACCCCGAAATCCGTCAGGAGGGCAATGAGAGGTCTCCGCTCACCCCTCTTTCCCTTTTTCATGTCCAGCCTTCTCCTGTGGCACACCGCCCATTTGGGACCACGCCCTTTCAAAATCAGGACCTGTCTTGGAAATTATCACCAGCGGGACACCACGATGTTCAAAGACCTTCAGCGGATGCCATTTCAGATACAGGCACCACTCAGGTCGCGCGAAAAATCCCTTCCGCACAAGCAGGATGTGATAATCATAGGGTGGCGAGCCTTTGTCGATACGCAGGTCGGCGCGCAGACAGCCCCATTCCTGCAAGAGGTCAAAAACCTTTTCATGCAGGGCAAGTGTCTTGATACGCGCCCCGTGGGGCAACTCATTCAGCGTCCTCAGGACGTCATCATTCACAGCCTCGCCCCAGAAAGTGGTCTCCATGCCCTTATTGTATGCGCCGCGCGTGCCACCAGCAAAAATATTGTAATATGAAAGACTGTTAGGATGACTCCGGATTACGGCAGTGATGCCGCCCGCAATAACAATGATGATGCACGCCGCAATGATGAGGTTGCGCCTGTTGATGCCACAGGGCATAACCCCACCCTTCGGAAGACGCTCATAGATGGCGGCACATCCAATCCCTGCCAGCGGCGCCATGAAAATAAAGGCGGGAATGAACAACCTCACACCGTCATATTTGGGTGATGAGGGCATGGCGGAAATGGCAAGCGTCATGAGAGCGCCCCAGAGAAATAGCACGGAGATAGGTCGGCGACGGATATCCCGAACCGCCGCCGCAACACCTACAAGGATGAAGAAAAAAGTCAGGGGCGGAATGGTGTAAAAGGTCATCACGAATGGATAATGCCACGGGGCAAGAATCGAGCCATAATTATACTTTTGCCCGAAATAAAAAACCGCCGTGAACTGATGTTTCACGAAGAAGTAAAAATATTCAAGCAGGTGCGGGATGGTATTGTGCCAGAGCCACGGCCAGGTCAGCACCATCACAACAGGCGAGAGGAAGACGAGCGCAAAAAAATTGTTCGCATATCTTTTACGATAATAAACATGCGCCCAGGGCAACAGGATGAGCGGAAGAAAGATGGCATTGACTTTTGTGTTTAGCGCCAGCCCGAAAGCTACGCCTGATAGCACGCTCCACCATGGACTATCCAATCCCTTCAGAAAACAATATACCACACAAAGCGTTATAAGGGCAAGTATGGACTCGGATGCGCCGATATGGGCATGACCAAATATGCGCGGCATCAGGGCATAAGAGAAGACTGTCATGAGGGCGGCTCCACGCCCGAATAGCTGAAACATAAGAATATACATAATGACAAGCGTCAGGGCATAAGCCACTGCGGCGGGAAGACGATAAGCGGTAAGATTGTCTATATACCCGCAGAAAATTATGCTCGAAGTCCCAAGGCAGAGTTTCACAACGGAGGGGAGTTCCCTTATTTCCGACCATGCGGCATCAATCTCACCGGCGGAGACAGGGCGCTCGGAGGCAAAGAAGAGGCGGAAGAGCCACGTGGCGGCGGTTTTGGATGGGTTGTAAAAATATGCCTCATCCCAGGAAAGACCGTAGCGCCCCCTGCCCGTCAGAACGACCAGAAAAAATGCCGCAAGAAAAAGAATGACGAGAAATAGGCCGTCCAGACGCGAAAGTTGTCTCCGAGGCAATCCGCAATTAGCATCGCTTGATGGGGGAAATAATGATGAGGAATCGCCCGCACTCTCCGCTAAAGGGATATTATTCACTGACGACTCCTCCACATTTCATAGCCGGTGAGAGATGAGAATTACTTGCCCTGCCTGGTCCCCTTTGCGGCGGGCAGCGCAATCGGGAGGACATCCTCCAGCTGTTCATGGGGACGCGGAATCACATGCACTGAGATAAGCTCTCCAACTTTTCGGGCGGCGGCGGCGCCGGCATCCGTGGCAGCCTTCACTGCCGCAACATCTCCCCGCACAAGCACCGTCACAAGACCACCCCCGACCTTCTCATACGACACAAGCACCACATTGGCGGTCTTGACCATCGAATCCGCCGCCTCAATAGATGCCACAAGACCCCTCGTTTCAATCATCCCCAGCGCCTCTTGCATGTCCAGTTCCTCCTGTGTGAAATTGTTTAACAGCAATGAAAAAATTATTATTCAATCCACACAATGGTGTCAATTACTTTTCGTACACCTTCAAGACAAAACTATAGAGTCAGCCCTCAAACCATATTGTTCTCAACTGGATTTTTTTCGCCGGAATGCCCATTGGTCAAGAAAGGGCAAGCAAGCATCTTTTATTTCGTCATACAAAGATTTAAAATGCGGGTCGTCTTTAATCGTGCCAAGGAACAAGAATTCCCGGCGCGTGATGATGTGGTCGGGCTTGAGTTCATCAATGACCATCATGGTTATGGCGGGAGTGCCGTCTGGATAATCCTCAGGTTTCTTGCCCTCCCGAAGAAGATTTTCCCTGTCCCGGCGACGTATATCATACACCCTGGGTGAGAGCACAGCCGCGCTATCAATCATACAGGCATCAGGCATAAACCAACCTAACGTCCCCACCTCGCCCACATAGACCGATTCGCCCGGAAGAATAGTCCTGTAAAGAATTTCTGCCGCCAACTGATATTTCCGCTCCCTGTGAAGTGTGTCCGAACCATACAAACCTCGCTCTTCTATCAATGCCCTCAGGTGGAGGAATATCGCCAGATATGCCAGTATCAGAAATGCCGGTTGATATATCTTCTTAAATTGCCATGCGGGTGCAATCAGTTTGATACAAATCTTCAGGATGAACTGGAGCGCCTGGGAAAATCCAAACGCCGCAATCAGAAAAAAGACCGGAAAAAGTGGAATAAGATACCACGGATAATATAGAACAGGACGACGCTGGAGAATAAAGCTGGCAAGATAAAGTCCGCCCCACAATGGGACTATTGCCCATCTGGAATCCTTTCGTAT
>JAPLSR010000046.1 GCA_026398545.1 Candidatus Sumerlaeota bacterium
ATTGCCTTAAGCCTGGTGGCGAGAGGCTCTTCTTTCTTTGTGGATATGACACCGTAAGTCAGTGGAGCGAGGCGGTCACCAGTTACCCTGATAACGGCACAGCCTGTTTTCGCCAGCCCGGGGTCAACGCCAAGAATAATCATCGCCATCTCTCTTGATAAGCTAAAAAATAAATGACACGCCCGGATAATGAAGGTAAAGCAAATTCTTGTATTCGATTTGACTTTTCTGATGGCTTATCCTTATGTAACGTCCATAAAGCATGGGAGGAATGTTCTTGAAGGATACCGTTCGCGTTTTCTTTCTCTTTCTTGGCTTGTATCTTCTGACTATGGGCGGACATCTTTATTCCCCGGATGAGGAAATCATGTTTCGCACCACTCAGGCGCTTGCCGAACACGGCTCCCTTGCCATTGAACCGCTGGTTGGCTTTGCCACAAAACAGGGCGCTGATGGACGCGAGTATGCCCAGTATGGCATCGGTCAGCCACTGCTCGCCATCCCATTTTACTACATGGGAAAACTCCTCTACACTGCCTTCCCCACCAATAAGGCGCCGAACTGGGTCAGCGACACAATACAATATCATGACTACACACCGCGGGATGTCATGCTCCGTCTCGGCGTCTCGCTCTTTAATCAATTTATCACAGCCCTCCTGTGCGCCACACTGTTCGCCTTTGCATTTTATTTAACAAGAGACCGCATTGCGGCATGGTTGACAACGCTCCTCTTTGGACTGGGGACTTATGCCTGGGTTCATTCCAAACCCTTCTTTACGGAACCGCTTGCGGCGCTTTTCACCTTTGGCGCCCTCTTCCTGCTCTCCGCAGGACTGGATAAAAATTCCATGCGCCGCATCATCCTTGCCGGCGCATTATACGCTTACGCCCTGCTTGTGCGGATGGACAGCCTCTTCATACTGCCGGGCTTTTTGTTAATGCTCATCCTCACAAGCGCGCAGAAAAAAGAAGGTATGTTCAAAAGTCATTTTATCAAAACGTCCATCCTCTTTCTTGCGCCCATGATTGGAGCGGTTATTATCATGCTGGCGCTCAATAAAACCCGATTCGGGGCATTTTTCAGGACAGGCTATGAAGACCAGGCAGAGGGTTTCAGATTTTCCACCCCGCTCCTTGCGGGACTTTTCGGGTTTCTCTTCACAGCGGGCAGGGGGCTCTTCTTTTTTTCACCTCCCCTTGTGCTCGCTTTCTTCGCCTTCGGAAGATTTTTCAAACATAGCCGCATACTTGCAATTGCCCTCCTCGGTTGCGTCCTCACCTTTTTCCTAATACAGTGCAAATGGCAGAACTGGGCAGGCGGCTGGTGCTGGGGTCCCCGCCACATCTACCAGATTCACATCTTTCTCGCCCTGCCCATTGCCTTCCTTTTCACCGCTCCGCGCCGCCCCTTTATCCGCTGTGCCTTCTGGGCATTTCTGGTTACGGGACTCTTCGTGCAGCTCTATGGATGCTCGGAGAATTTTATTGACTATTATCATGAATTTTTCACCTCGCCTCGAACGCAACCAAATAACTACAACGCATGGTATATGGAGTCTGAAAAATTTCTGGACACGACATACGGACTCTATCTGCTTGATAAAGATGGGCGACCGGAACGCCGTATCCCGCTCCATTATATTGTTTCACCAATCCAGAACTCCATTTATTACCCCCAGAACAGCGTCTGGGAAAATTACATCATCATGTTGAAAATGGGACGCCACGATTTCTTCTGGCTCAAACTCCTGACACGATGAAAGAGATTAACAATAAAACAGCGAATAATGCCCAAGGCGCGCCCGAAGGTCTTGTCTCTATTGACGGCGGCATCGACCATTTCATCTTTGAGAACGAGGAGAATGGTTACGCCGTTGCCGTCTTTTACGAAGAGGGAAGGCGGCGGATAAAGATAACCGTGGTGGGAATTCTTTCAGGCATCGCCCCCGGCGAGACCATCAGACTCTGGGGGCGGTGGGTGCAAAATCCCAAACACGGTTTGCAGTTCGAAGTGAAATCTTTCGTTCCAATCCTGCCGGCAACCGCCGTCGGCATCCGCCGATACCTTGGCTCCGGTCTGATAAAAGGAATCGGTCCTGTATTTGCAAAACGTATCGTGGAGCATCTTGGGGCTTCCACGCTGGATGTGATTGACAAGGAACCAGACCGCCTTCTGGAAGTTCCCGACATCGGGCACAAAAGGCTCATGCTTATCAAATCGGCATGGCAGGAACACCGCCTCATCCGCGACATCATGGTTTTTCTCCAGGCACATAATATATCCCTCAACCTGGCGACAAGGATATTTCACCATTATCAGGCAGATTCCATCAGGGTTCTGCGCGAGGACCCCTACCGCCTTGCCATTGACATACAGGGAATCGGATTCAAAACCGCTGACAGGATTGCTCAATCACTCGGCATCCCGAAGGATTCACCCCAGCGGATTCGGGCAGGCATCCTGCACACCCTGAACCAGGCAGCCTCAGATAAGGGTCATACTTTTCTGCACGAGGACACGCTTATCGAAGAGGCAGGGGAACTCCTTGAAGTGACAAACAAAGATGAGATGGGAAAAGCCCGGAACGACCTTGTCGCAGAGGGGCGGGTCATTATCGAGACGGATAGTGATGGACGCTGCATGGTCTTTCCGCGCGCCCTTCACATCTGTGAAAGCGGGATTGCAAACCGTCTGCGGGCATTGTGCGCCACAAAAAGAAAACCTTTCCGAACGGACACAGAGTCAGCCATCAAAGCCTTTGAAGTGCAGTTCAAGTTCCATCTGGCGGAGCTGCAAAGGGACGCCGTCACTGAGGCGATGAAAGGCGGCGTCATGGTAATCACGGGCGGACCGGGCACCGGCAAGACCACCATCATACGCACAATCATTCATCTGCTTGCCCTGAGCGATGTCCGCATCTGCCTTGCGTCACCCACCGGTCGCGCCGCAAAAAGGATGGAAGAGGCAACCGGCATGGAGGCGATGACCATTCACCGCCTCCTCAAATACAAACCCAGGGAAGGAAAATTCTCATATGATGAGAACAATCCCCTGCCCGCCGACCTCTTGATAATTGATGAGACATCCATGCTGGATATCGTGCTCTCCTATCATCTGCTGAAGGCTGTCGGACGCCACACCTCTCTCATATTCGTTGGGGATGCAGACCAGCTTCCACCCGTGGGTCCGGGGAATTTTCTGCATGACATGATAAAGTCGGGTCTGGTCAAGGTCACCCGTCTGATAGAGATATTCCGCCAGGCAAGCCGGAGCCTGATAGTTGTTAATGCCCACAAAATCAATCACGGTGAATTCCCCATTCTCCCTGCGCCGCGCGATAACGCCATGTCTGACTTCTTTTTCATCCAGAAGGAAGACCCTGAGGATGCCCTTGCCACCATACTCAAACTTGTCCAGGAACGCATCCCATCCCGCTTCCGCCTCGACCCACTGGAAGATATACAGGTGATTACGCCGATGTACAGGGGACTCCTCGGCGCCACCAATCTAAACAAGCAACTTCAGGAACTCCTGAATCCCAATCCGGATTATCTGACGCGGGGAGGTCTTGGCTTTCGCCTCGGCGACAAGGTCATGCAACTGCGCAATAACTATGACAAGGATGTTTATAATGGCGACCTCGGATTTGTGGTGGGCTTTGACAGGGAATATCAGACAATGAGGGTGCGTTTTGATGGACGTGTGATAGAATATGAATATAATGAGCTGGACGACCTGACGCCCGCTTACGCCATCACGGTTCACAAATCCCAGGGGAGTGAATATCCCGCAGTTGTCATCCCCATCATGACGCAACATTACATCATGTTACAGCGGAACCTGTTATACACGGCGGTGACGAGGGGCAGGCGGCTTGTGTGCCTCGTAGGGACGAAGAAGGCGCTGGCGATTGCCATCAAAAACGCCCAAGCCGCAGAACGCAACAGCGCCCTCGCCGCATGGCTTTCAAAATCAAATAATTTGAGCACATAGCATAAAGTGATGGCGAACTGTGTAAAGAATAGTGGTTGTTCAAATCATTCCTTGTGCGCACGATGTCCCCCAAAGGTTATTATAATCATTATCGGTCATTATCGCTTTTATAATTTATATAGATACTTACTGATGAGCCAAAATCTCCGATTTGTATGATATTGTATTTTGGGGGGTATGATTCTCTAAAAAGTCGCAGAAAAAGAACTAATTCATCTCCATTCACTCAATGTTCTCAGATTGATTAATTGTTTATCTTTTTTCTCATGTAAATGCTAAAGAGTAGCCGTGAGCGCAGTTATGAATTGGCTGCATCCTTGTGTTCAGCTTCACTGTCATTACGGCCACCTTGCATCCAAAAAGGGAACTATAATGTAGGCAATCATCGGGCGGTTTTAAAATTTTTCATTTCAGCGCAGTATCAATTTTTTTTATCTCAGCAGTGATTTTGTCGAAGAGCACTTTGTTCGATTTATTGTCTTTGCTGAAAACACGACGGTCATATTCTTTTTCGAACTCGTCAGCCGTAATATTGTATTCTCCCAGAATAATCTTTGATGATTCATTATTTGCAACCTTGAACCTCACCATTTGTAGGGCGATATGAAATTTGTCTGGCTTAGATCCGCTTGACAACCACGACCAAAACAACAGTGCCGTGAGTCGAGCAAACTGATCATCATCCAATTTGATTCCTTTTTGTTGTTTGGCTTCAGCTTCGACAGGCTTATTTGTCATGTCATGATTCTTAGAGTTCTGAATATCTATCACTGATTTAGAAACCAGACTTTCCGCTTTTTGAATCATAGCTTGAATTTTCTTAATATCAGGATGGTCAGAAGGAAGGGATTTTTGTTTCAGCACAAGGGCTTCTTTGGCAACTGCTATTGCTTCTGAATATTTTTTTTCATTCCATAAAGTTGCAGCTTTTGTTGTAAGTTCATCTGCCTTCTTTATATTTTGATCATTTTTTATACTTGGTTTGTTATTATTCTCAAATTGTGCCAGGATGATTGATGGAATTATGAAAATGAATATTATCATAAAGGTTTTCACTGCTCTATAATCAGAGTATGATGAAATACGATTACAAATGTTCGTGATCATTGTTATTACCTTCTTAATAAACATTTTTGAACCTTTTATGCGGCATTACTATACTGAGAATGAAGTGCTAATCAACGATTAATTTTTATTAGTGTCAATTCGTGTGGATTCGTGGATATGTTCTTATTTATATCGCAGCCACTTCAGGATTTCCCGCGGCGTGGGCTGTTTGCCATACATGAGAATACCGGTGCGGAATATTTTGGCGGAAAGGGCGATGACGAGAGGCAATGATACAATTAATAGCGCAAATGAGGCGATGACCTGAAACAGTGGAATATCGGGCGAGGAAGCAAGCCTTAAAACCATAATCATCGGCGTCATGATGGGAATGAAGGAAAGGACAACGGCAAGCGTTGAGTTGGGATGCTGGGCGATATTAAACCATATCATCATCGGGACAATGAAACAAATCATGAGGGGCAACATGTAACTCTGCGCATCGCGGGTGGTGTTGCAGGTGGAAGCAATGGCGGCTATCAGAGATGTTACAAGAAGGAACCCAAGTATAAAATATAAGGGATAGCATATTAGTATGGTCGGATTTAGGTTGATATTGAAACCCTTCCAGGCGGCAAATCCGCTGAGCATTATCACCCATAAAACAATGGATGTCAGACCCACGGCAGCCAGCCCCAGGATTTTCCCAGCCATGAGTTGAAAAGATGTCAGGGATGATAGAAGAACCTCAATGACCCTTGAATTTTTCTCCTCCACGATGCTCGTCAACAACTGCTGTCCCGAACCCACAATGCCCAGAAAAATCAGATACATAAAGAAAAATGGGACTAACATAACGGCAATCATGGAAGATTTCTTCTGAGATTTTGCGCCCAGTTCCACCGGCTCCAGCGCGGCGGGACGCTGTAAATCCCGAATTAAGTCAGGAGAAAGATTATTCAGACGATACCGCGTATTGATGACGATGCGGTTGAGCAGATACTGCACGGTGTCGAACGCCCTGAAGTTTCTGATATTACCCGTTTTGATGTAAAACTGGCAGGCGTCGTTTTTCTCAAGGATGCCTTTACCGATGACAAGACATGCGTCCAGTTCGCCCCGCAAAACCCTATTCTTCAGATTCTCGACGCCGTTACCGGGCTCGGTTCCCCGCCCATCATACACTTCCAAACGGAATTTTTGAGCTGTCTGGGAGGAGTTGTGCTGTTCAAATTGTTTTTTCATTTCCTGCATAAGGGTCCCGGAAAGGTCTGTAACTGCAATTTTATAATCCGCTTCCTTTTGGTCTCTGGGTCCTTTTGACTCCCTGTCTATGGCGAATATTATAATCACCATAAATATCATGGTAATCAGAGTTCCAATAATGAATCCCCGCCCCTTGATAGTATCAAAATATTCCCTGCTCGCAACAACCAGAACCTTATTCATCTTTTTTTCCAACCAGTTTGATAAATATCTCATGCAGAGAAAGGTCTTTCCTGTTGAAACTTAAGATACGCGTTTTCTCCAGAACGGCTCTCAACAAATCCCGTGAATCCGCCGCAGTCTGAAGGGCAACATCCCACTTTCCATCAGAGAGGACAGCCTCCTGAACCATGGGAAGAGTCGTGATAAAAGCGCCGTCCCCTTCCACCTCCAGACTGTATTTCTCCAATCGGAAACCCGCTTTGACTCCATCAAGGGTTCCCTCAATCACTTTCCGTCCCTTGTTGATGAGAAGAATTCGGTCGCAGATTTGCTCCGCCTTTTCCATTATATGGGTGGAAAAGATGATAGTGACGCCCCTCGTCCGACAATCGAGAAGTATATCTTTCAGAGTTTCCATATTAACGGGGTCAAGCCCAGAAAATGGCTCATCGAGTATCAGCACCTCCGGATTATTGAGGACCGTTGCCACAAACTGGAGATTCTGCTGCATGCCTCTGGAGAGTTCTTCGACCTTTTTATTCACCTTGTCCTGAAGCCCGACTCTGGCGAGCCATTCGGGGACGGCGGAGGCAAGCGCCTTTTTGTTCATGCCCCTGATGCCGCCCAGAAAATAAAGCACATCCCGGACGGACATCTTGCGGTACAATCCCCGTTCTTCCGGCATATATCCGATTTTATCCTTGGCGCATCGGAGGGAGTTCTCCCCCAGAACTCTGATTTCCCCGCTATCAGGTGAGAAAATGTTCATAATCATGCGGAGCAGGGTAGTTTTGCCTGCGCCATTGGGACCTAAAAAACCAAAAATAGTTCCCGCCGGTATTTCTGAAGAAAGGGCATTCACGGCGCAAAGCGTCCCGAATCGTTTGGTTACATTATCTATGGTTACAGAATTCATATTGAGTCAACTTAACGCAATTTATCTTTTCTTGTAATCCACACAGGCGGTGGCGTTGGGGCGTTCGCGGTTGGTGCAGGCGTTGGGATAGTCATAACGGCAGGTGTCGCAGAGGAACTCCTCTTCAATCATTAATATCTTCTTCAACAAACGCTTCAGTTTATTTAACACTTGTTATTTTTACTTTTCGCTTTCCTTCGTCCAGTTGACAATATCATCATCCGTGCCATCCTTTTTGTCCTTGCCGGTGGAGTAAAGGTCATAATCATCAGGGTTATGCTCACCGGGGCATTTATAAATGAACTTTTGTCCATAAGCATCTTTGGGAACTTCCCTGAGGTAAGACGAGTCACCCCAGTCATCCTTTTCAACATCGCTGGGGCATTTGACAAGCGCCTCAAGTCCCTGTTCGGTCGTGGGATAGGAGCCTACTTTCATTTCATACTCTTGGAGGGCGGTTTCAGTATTTTTCATGCCTGCCTCTGTTGCCTTTATTTTTGCCCAGTTGGCTTTCCTGGCAAGGTTCGGAACGGCGATGGCGGCAAGGATGCCGATAATAACCACCACAAACATGATTTCCAGAAATGTAAAACCCCTCTTTGTATATCGCCGAATTCTCATATGTCTCAACCCCTTACTTCTTAAAGGTAAGCATCAATTTATCACAGAAATGAACCAACTTTGCAAATGCTGATTATTATGACTTTTCTCTGATGCTTTTGGTTAGATAATTGACCATACTCTCCAGATTACGGTCCTTTTCAAGTGTTTTTTCAATCTTGCGGCAGGCATAAAGGATGGATGAGTGGTCGCGTCCGCCGAAATAAACACCGATTTCGGGCAGGGATTTGGAGGAGAGCTTCCGGCAGAGATACTGTGCAACATGGCGGGGCATGGAATATTTCCTTCCACGGGCGTGCCCTATCAGGTCAGCAAGCTTGATATCAAAATATTCACAAACGGCAGCCTGGATGGTGGCAATTGAGACCTCCTCCCTTGCATTGCCTGTCAAAAGGTCGCCAATGACCTCTCTGGCGAGGAATGTGTTGAGTGTTTTCTTTTTGTGGAGCGTAATGTAAGCCTGAAGGCGGATAAGCGCCCCCTCAAGGAAGCGCACATTCGTATCAATCCGCTCCGCAATATAAACCAGCACATCATCCGGCAGTTGCAGACCGGTGGGCTCTGCCTTTTTCCGGAGGATAGCGATGCGGGTTTCCAGGTCAGGGGGCTGGATATCCACAATAAGTCCCCACTCAAAGCGGGAACGGAGCCGCTCTTCAAGGGCGATGAGTTCCTTGGGCGGGCGATCGCTTGAGATAACAATCTTTTTGGCGGAGTCATAAAGGGCGTTGAAGGTGTGGAAGAACTGGATTTGAGTTTGCTCCTTGCCTGCAAAGAACTGGACGTCATCAAGGAGCAGGAGGTCCACATTGCGGTAATAGTTGCGGAAGTTATACTTGCTGTCCTTGGCGTGGGCATTGATGAAATCATTCATGAACTGCTCGGATGTGACATACAGCACCACGCTTTTGGGGTCGGCGCGAAGGATTTCATGCCCTATTGCATGCATGAGGTGAGTCTTGCCCAATCCCGTGCCGCCATAGATAAATAACGGGTTATATGACCGCGATGCGGGGTCGGCAACAGCCCGCGCGGCGGCATGGGCAAAACGGTTAGACTCGCCAACAACAAAGTTTTCAAAAGTGTAACGCTCGTTCATCCTCGTCCCCCCCGACCTCTGCTCCATTCCACCAGCAAGCGATACCGAATTGGTGTGAAACGCTGGAGTATTGTCGTCCGATTCTTCCTCACCGGAGTCGGAGGTCAGAAATTTTATCTCCGGGCGAAACCCCGTAATCTTGCCCACCGCTTCAAGGATGCGCTCATAATAATTGGAAAGAAGCCATTTGCGATAAAGGTCACTCGGGACGACAAGATGCAATGTGTCGTGGTCAAAGGAATGGAACTGGACAGGGGCGAACCACGTTTCAAAACTGTTGGCGTCTATCTCCGGACGAAGGGCATCCAAAACATCTTCCCACATCTTCTCATTGATAGCAATCATGGGAGTAACCTTTTACGAATTGAGCAGGGGTCTGGCAAGAATTCACGGAAAGGGCATCAGCAGACTATTGAAAAACAACAACGAATTCCGACCATTCACACGAAAAAATGTATCAAACAATATAAAACAATCTTTCCTGTTGCAAAGACCCTCAGAAGGTGAAAATCATCATGGTCAGAATATCAATAACTCAACAACACACTGGAACAAGACGCAGGACTTTCCAAATCCACTGCAAAATTACAATTATTTATGTTCCCATTCAAAGGGAAAGCTCTTTTATATATAAATCAATGTCTTTTTAAAATTCAAGAATCTTTTTTAGTTTTTTTTCAAACGTCCACATATATATTCAACCGCAACATTTCCAATGATTTGCAGGCTAATGGGGGAACATTTGTCCGGCGTGTCTTCATGGGTATGCCAATAGGGATAGTCAAAATCGATGATATCGACCCACGGAATTCCACGCTTCAGGAATGGCGCATGGTCGTCCATGAGGACAAAATCCTGCGGGATGGTTGAATAATGATAGGGCGCACGTCTCTGTGCCAGCTGGAAAAAGTCCCCCGTCATCTTACGGGCATGTTCCATGGATAACCGATCAGGTTTTACATTCAACTCACGGTCACCAACCATGTCAAAGTTGATTCCCGCCGTAATATGATAGTCCTGCAGGGAGTGCGAGGCAAAATACTGGGAGCCCAGACACCATTCCTCCATTGTGCCCGGCAGCCCCGCATCCTCAAGGTCAAAAAAGAGGAAAAGGATGCGGCCGGGATAGCGGCGTTCTTTCAACACACGGGCAATCTCGCAAAGAACGGCAACGCCCGAGGCGCCATCATTTGCCCCGATGATGGGACGGCGGCGCAGGGCGGGATTCGGGTCGCGCTCGGCAATAGGTCGTGTATCCCAATGAGCACTGAGGGCAAGAAGTTCGGAGGTGGGACGCTCCCCCTGGTAAAGACCTATTATATTCACACCGGTTACAACACCACCCTGAAGACGGGAGCTGGCAGTGAAATACTGGCGTGTGATGGTGAGCCCGTATTGCCGTAGCTCCTTCTCTATAAATTCCATGCAGAGCCTGGAGGCTGGGGAACCGGCAACGCGCGGTCCAAAATCACATTGCCTCTTCAGAATCTCAAAGGCGCGAGTTCCATCAAACTCCACCCCGCTATCAGAGGCGACGCACACGCCGAGACACAGAATGAGATGGAGTGCCAAAATCTGGAATTGATGGAACAATTTTCACCGCCGCCTGATGTGCAGTGTGTTATAAAATCTCCCGAAGCACCCTGACATCAACCCTTAGCCTTCTGGATTCTGGCCCACTCCTCTGTCAATGTGACGGGGCGGTTACAGCCTGGTCTTTCCCTTGGGGAATCAGGGTCAACACAG
>JAPLSR010000286.1 GCA_026398545.1 Candidatus Sumerlaeota bacterium
ATCCACCATGCCCGTTCACCGCGTCCTATCCGCAGAACTGGGAAGCGGTGTTGACCTCCAGGAAGTCCTTGAAGACCTTGCCCTCTATTTTACAGTGACACCGGTGAAGGTGAATCTTAAAAAACCTGACACAGCGGCGGAAAAGATTCTCTCCACACTTACAGAAAAGGGGAAGAAACACCACGCCATTGGCATGGCATTCCCTGATGGACGCGCCTTCATCCTCACCCTTAAAAGCAATGCAAAGATTCCAGAACTCTATGATGAGGAAACAAACCTGCATGACGCCGCAAAGCAACTGGATGTCAGCATCCTTTCTCACTACATCATCCGCCAGTGTTGGATTGGCAATCCTGAGATTGATCTGGAGGAAGAGGATATCCTGTATTTTGAGGATGCGGCGGCGGCATTGAAACACACCGTGGAAAAAAAGGCGTCGGCGGCATTTTTGCTGAACCCCTGCCCTATGAAACAACTGACCGAGGTCGTTACTTCGGGGGGAGAGGTTCCACCATTCACTGTCAGGCTTCATCCGCCGCTCATCTCAGGCCTCATCATACGGGACATGTCTGTGCGCCACTGATGAGATGCCTCTGCACTTTCACTCATACGTCTGAATAATAAATGGACCTGTTTGATGCCATATATGATGCAGAAGAGCATCGCGATGTCCGCCAGGAGCGGCCCCTGGCAGACCGTATGCGTCCCGATGACTTTTCCGATTTTCTGGGTCAGGAGAAAATCCTCGGCGAGGACTCCATCCTGCGCCGCATGATTACTGAAGACCGCCTGACTTCCATGCTCCTCTGGGGACCACCGGGCTCAGGTAAAACAACCCTCGCAAATATCATCTCACACAAGACACACTCCGCATTTTTTACCCTCTCAGCCGTGTCAGCGGGCATCAAAGAGGTCAAACACATCTTTGAACAGGCAAAACTGAACATCCAGAGCTATAATCGCAAAACCATCCTCTACATTGATGAAATTCACCGGTTCAATAAAATCCAGCAGGACGCATTTCTCCCCTATGTGGAAAACGGCACCGTCATCCTCATCGGAGCCACAACGGAAAACCCCTCCTTCTCCATCATCTCTCCGCTCCTCTCCCGCTGCCGCGTCTTTGTCCTGAACACCCTCACCGATGAGAACCTGAAAACAATTATCCTGCGGGCATTGAAGGATAAAAACCGCGGACTGGGGGCGCTGAATTTCACATGCGGGGAGGATTCCATCTCTCTCATCATCAGCCTCTCGGATGGCGATGCCCGGCGCGCACTGAACCTCCTCGAACTCTGCGCAGTCGCCGTGAAGGACACCGACCTCATCATCACCACGGACATTGTGAAAGAGCTATCCCAGCGCACTCACCTTATTTACGACAAACAGGGGGAGGAGCATTTCAACATCATATCCGCCTTCCACAAAAGCCTTCGGGGCAGCGACCCCGATGCCACACTTTACTGGCTCGCCAGGATGCTTGTCTCCGGCGAGGAGCCGCTCTATGTGGCGCGGAGGATGATAAGATTCGCCTCTGAGGATATTGGCAATGCCGACCCGCAGGCGCTCGTGGTTGCCATTGCGGCATGGGAGGCGTATGATAAACTCGGCTCGCCTGAGGGGGAACTCGCCCTTGTGCAAGCCGCCATCTATCTTGCCACAGCGCCTAAAAGCAACTCGTTATATGTGGCGTATGGGAATGCCTGTGAGACAATTGAAGAGACCGGCTCGCTACCGGTTCCTTTTGTCATCCGCAACGCCCCCACCAGTCTTATGAAGGAACTCGGCTATGGCGAAGGCTATCTGTATGACCATGACTCACCGGAGCATTACCAGCCCCAGGACTATCTCCCAGAGGAGCTTCTTGGGAAAAAGTTTTACCTGCCGGGGAATTTCGGCTTTGAAAAGGAAATAAAGAAGCGCCTTGAATGGTGGGATAAACTTAAAAAGCAATCCAAACAGGAACAGGAAAAGAAGGATTTGTAAAGGCGCTTGCGTCAGGAACAAACTCGGCTGATGTCCCCTGCAAAAAGGATTGACGCCGCACCGCCGGCTAACTAAATAACCCTTTAATCACGGTGATAATAAAGGAGAAGATAAATGACGCATCTGGATATACTGAGTAAACTTGCAACTAAAACCGATTCAAAGATTGTCCTCCTTGTCATGGACGGTGTGGGCGGAATTCATACTGCCGAGCGCCCTGAGACGGAACTCGAGCTGGCGCGCATCCCAAATCTAAACCGTCTGGCGAAGGAGGGGTGTTGCGGGCGCAGTATGCCCGTCTCATACGCAATCACACCGGGGAGCGGACCGGGGCATCTCTCCCTCTTCGGATATGACCCGCTCGAACCGGCTTATGATATCGGTCGCGGTGTGCTGGAGGCGCTGGGGATTGATTTTAAACTGGAAAAGTCGGATATCGCCGCACGCGGCAATTTCTGCGATGTGAACGCCGAAGGTATTATCACAAACCGTCGCGCCGGACGTCTCCCCACAGATGAATGCATCAAGCTTTGCAAGGAGCTGCAGGACTCCCTGCCTGAAATGGATGGCGTGAAGGTCTTCATTATGCCTGTGAAGGAATACCGGTTCGCCCTTGTCCTGAGGGGGGCGGGTCTCTCCCCCGCCATTGCCGATACCGACCCCCAGAAGGAGGGCTTCACGCCGAAGGATATCGAGGCAACGGAGGACACGCCTGCGGCGCGAAGGACGGTTGCAATTCTGAAAAAAATCGCGGCGCTATATTATAAAATCCTTAAACCCCGCAAGACAGCCAACAGTATTCTTCTCCGCGGGTTTTCCAGCCATCCGGGGATGCCCACGTTCCAGGAACTTTACAAACTCACCCCCGCCGCCATCGCAACATATCCTCTTTACCGCGGCGTGGCAACACTCGCCGGCATGGATATCTTAAAAACCGGCACCGAGATTGCCGATGAATTTAAAACCCTTGAGGAAAACTGGGCAAAATATGATTTCTTTTTCATGCACATCAAAAAGACCGACTCCTATGGGGAGGATGGCAACAGCGCCGGGCGCATCAAAGTCATTGAAGAGACTGACGGGCAGATTCCGCGGTTGCTGGCGCTCAAACCTGATGTCATTGCCGTGGCGGGCGACCACTCCACACCGCCGCCGATGAAGGCTCATAGCTGGCATCCTGTCCCATTTCTCCTCCGGGGAAAATTCTGCGATGCGGACGATGTGGAGGCATTCACCGAGGGCGCATGCAATCACGGACGGCTTGGGATGTTTCCCGCCCGGGCGATAATGGAGATGCTCCTCGCATGTGCGGGCAAACTCCAAAAATATGGAGCATGAATGTTGCCGGGATAAAACCTTCCGTATCGCTGAACAGGAGACTTGAAAAACTTACGATTGAAAATATTAATTTGCAATGAAGAAAGGGTATTCACCATGAAAATTTATATTTCGATTGTGATAAAGAAAATTCTAAACATACTATTTCTGACAATCCTTTTATGCTCCAGTTGCGAGTTATTAAAAGTCCAGCCAGAAAAAACGCCATCTGCCGGCGTCCGCATTTTTTCCGTAAATCCCTGGGATGCTACAAACTCCTATGCCCTGAATGAATTTGTCGCCAGAGCCCTAGAAGGAAAACAGGATATAATCAAACTTTATGGATTTAGAAATGATTGGCTTGTGTGGGGCGCCGTGGTCGATGTTGATGAGGAGATGGTTTTGGAAACAGAATTGGAAGGGGTGGACAAATTGAAATCCCCCCTTGATTTGAAAGTCGTCGGCGAGGTGCTTATTAAAAAGAATGGAAAGGAAGAATGGCGTTTTGACCCCCTATTCAAATCTTGCAAATCCCTGGGAGACCTCTCAAAATATATCAGAAACTGGGATGTAATAAAGGATTTCCCACTCCTTCATCTCAAGCCCCGAAATCCCTGTCTGCTATGGGTCACCGTCAATACCAGAGATATAACTTCAGGGAAATGGAAAGGCGCAATTGCCCTGCGCCGAGGGAAAAAGGTCGTTGCAAAGATGCCTGTTGAGGTTTCGGTGAGTCCTGTCAATTTACCCGAAGAAAACCCAATCATTGGACACACATGGACGAATTTTGGCGACGATGAGTCTCTTGCGAAACTTGCACTCGAATACGGCTTAAACACCTGCGGACACTATGACAACTGGGACATGTTAAAGAAGGTCGGGTTCCGATTCTTCAGATTCAACATTCCAACATGCAGTTGGAACCGGGCATCCTTAAAAACCGGCGATGACGAGGTCAGATATTATCTGAAGTCCATACAAGATGACATCAAACGGCTCGGACTGAAAGACAATGAATGGGCGATCGAGGTGTTCGATGAGCCGGCGGACCCGAATGCCGACATTTATGTGGATTGGATAAAGAAAATCAAAAGAATCTGGCCCAGGGCAAGATTTTATGCCAATCCGGGGTTTTCGGGAACAAACAAGGTCTTTGCCACCGTCAAAGGAACCATTGAGCCTCTCAAAGGAGATATTAATGTGTGGTGCCCTTATATTGAGTATCTATATCAGAAAAGCGATGTCTTGAGTGAGTTGAGAAAGACAGGGAATCCCATCTGGTTTTATACGATTGAATACTCACACCAGAAATCTCGGGCTGGGGGGCGGCAATTGCCCTGGCTTGCATGGCGCGACAGACTTGATGGCTGGGCTTTTTATAACCTGAAGGATTATGGAAAAAGTAATCCGTGGACGGATAATATCTGCTCAAGGATATTCCCCGGCAACACTGTTTCCATCTGGCTTGAGGGATTGAGGCAGGGCGTGCAGGATTATAAGAGATTATGGTTGCTCAGGCAATATGGTCTCTCCTGCGAACAGATAGACTCTGAAATTATTAAAGTGACTCCCAAAGGAGATGATTCGCCATGGGGAGGCGCCGAACCCGAGGTTTACAGGCTCGCTCGTGCAAAACTGGATGAAATGGTGAAGGAAAAATCACGTTTGCAAAAATAGTGCTGACTGAAGTAAATCAGGCAAGGTTTATATAAAGCGCAAAAATTGGTTCACAGTATCTGTCCCAAACTCTATTAAGAGCCTGACGTCATGCATCGTAACCTATCAATATACCACGAAGGCACGCACGGAAATTTTATACATTTTTACAGGGGTCTGCCCCTCCATGATTTGAGAGAGCGCATTAGATTATACATCTACTGTCTTAACACTTTCTTTAGATAATCCAGCGCCGTTTCCAGAACCGTATCCTTACCAGCACGAACATCCGCCACCGTTGGTCTGGCCAGAATATCAGGCTTTATTCCAATTCCAACAAACTCCCTGCCATCGGGATAACTATCTCGCTTGACACATACCCGCGCAGAACCTCCGCCAGGCAAATCAAAACTCAAGGGTTGTCCTGTGCTTCCGGCGGTTGGCTCGCCGATTATTTTGCCGCGTTTCATGTAATCAAAGACGACACAGAAATCTTCCCCTGCTGAAAAAGTTTCCCCACTCGTCAAAACAACAACAGGCTTGGCGTAGAGCCTTTTGCCATTTGGCTTCCGTTCTCGGGCAGGCTCGCCATCCCACACAAATTCAGTTCCTTCCCACGCTCGCCAAACTGGGAGATAATCTCTTCCCCGCCATCGAGATGTTTTAAAAGTTTTTTCAGTTAAATATCCAAGAATGTTCCAACCAATCCCACTATCACCACCGCCATTTTCGCGAACATCGAGAATAAGCGCATCCGTCCGCACAATAGCATCGAAAGATTTATCGAAAGATTTGACGACCGTTTCATCCTCAAATGAACGTAGTGCAACATAGCCAATGTTGCTATCCAATACCTTGAATTTAAATGGAGCGGGTGACTTCACATCATTATAACCACTACGCGGGATGCTCTTTTTGGAGATGTTGCCTTTATCGTCCATGAGTTCTAAATCAACGGCTTTATCTTTTGGACCTGAAAGTAACGAATAAGTATACGTGCGCACATCAAGGTCTTGCTTGGTGGAACTACTTAGATATGGAGCCACGAACTGCTCGGCGTACTGTCTCACGGGTAAGCCGTCGATGCTGATGATTTCCAGCCCTGGCTCAATACCTTTGTTGCGTAAGCTGTCACTGCGCACATCTACAATGATGACTTTATCCTCTATAAGGGCTGCCCACATTGGCGGATGCGAATAGACTGTTTGGTGAAGCTCTTTGGGGAAGTAAACGTTGGTATGACTATCCTTTAGCTTCGCGCACATCTCTTCCAGAACATGATAGAACTCAAGGGTATTCTTTGTATAGCGGACTTTCGGCAAGTAAGTCAGATAAAGCTGGTCCCAATCCAATTCCGGCACATGATCGAAATAAACAAAATTGTATTTCACCTCAGACCAAAAAATGGAAAGCCCCGCTACCTTTTCATCTTCGCTTATGTTTTCTCGATAGGGTGTCTTGAGAGGAGAGTTGCTCCAATTGTTTCCTTTAGCCATCAGCTTTTCTACGATTTCCTTGAATTCCGGTTCTTGTCGAATATTGTTGAATGCTTTGCCTAGAAGAGTCCATTTGAGATCACCGCCACAGCTTCCTTCGGCATACATTCTTCGCAAATAATCAATAGATTCTTCTTTGTTGTTCAGTAGCGCGTGAGCAGTAGCGAGGTCGGCAAAAACATCGTGCCATCTTGCCTTGAGTGGTTTGACATAGTCGTCCAGTGCCAGATTTGTGATTTCAGGCTTGTCGAGGAAAATCAAAGCGCCTTCGAGAATCTGTATTCCTTTTTCAATATCTCCGCTTGTTGCTCGATCCTGCTCCCACAGTTTACTTGCCTCTTTGCGCTTCTGCTGAACATAATTGTAAGCTTCCCTCGCGCCCATCTGCGTCTGCGCAAGGCAAGGCGCAGAAAATAATAAGTCAACAATTAGCAGCAAAGCACCCAATCTAAGAACTTGCTTCATCATAATTCCCCTTTACATTACAACATTGACTGCCGGGAATAAATATCCATGATAAGTAGAAATCAAAGAAGAAAATATCCTCTATAAAGAGCAAAATATGCAAAAGTTTAGATATTGATTAAATTCAGTCTGCTGATTATTCAAACTCATAATCCCCTTTTTAAACTTGACATTGGGGGCGGGTGCTCCAAGCTCTGAAAACTGTGTGTATGATACAAGACCATAATATATCCGACAATTTACCACAGGACAATATGTATGAAAGTTCCACTGCTTGACCTGAAGGCGCAGTTGAAAACGATTGATGCTGACCTCAAAAGGGCTGTCAATGACGTTATTGATTCCACACAATATATCATGGGACCAAAGGTGCAGGAACTGGAGGGGAAGATTGCGCAATATGTCGGAACGCAATTTGCCGTGGGTGTTTCATCCGGCACGGACGCTCTCCTCGCCTCACTGATGGCATTAAATGTGGCGTCGGCGGATATTGTCATAACAACCCCTTATTCCTTTTTCGCCACTGCGGGGGTCATTGCGCGGCTCAATGCAAAGCCCGTCTTTGTTGATATTGACCCTGACACTTATAATATGTGCCCAAAGGCTCTCGCAGAGTGGTTTCAAAAACATAGCGCTGAGGCAAAAAAGGTGAAAGCCATCATTCCTGTCCATCTTTATGGACAGTGCGCCGATATGGACAGGATTCTAAATGTGGCGCGGGAGCATGGCATTCCGGTCATTGAGGATGCCGCCCAGGCAATCGGCGCGCAATATCCATCCAGAGAGGGCGTCAAAAAGGCTGGGGCAATGGGCACAGTGGGTTGTTTTTCCTTCTTCCCCAGCAAAAATCTGGGCGGAATCGGCGATGGCGGAATCATCACAACAAATGATGAATCGCTGGCAAAAAAGCTCATGCGTTTGCGGAATCACGGAGCCGAACCCAAATATTATCACTCCATAATCGGGGGCAACTTCCGCCTCGACCCCATCCAGGCTGCCGCCCTCATTGTCAAACTCCCGCATCTTGACATGTGGCACACCATGCGGCAGTCCAATTCGGCGTATTATGATGAGCGCCTCAACGTTGCCGGCATCAAAAAGCCCATCATTGCTTATGAACGCAAATACCACATTTACAACCAGTATGTCATCTCCGTGCCGGAAAGGCGGGACGAGCTTAAAAAATTCTTAACAGATAACTCCATAGGATGCGAGATTTACTACCCCGTGCCGTTCCACGAGCAGGAGTGCTTTAAATATCTCGGTTATAAGTCAGGCGATTTTCCCAACAGTGAATATTCGGCGAGGCACACCACCGCCCTGCCGATTTATCCTGAGCTGACACATGAGATGCAGGATTTTGTAATCGGGAAGATAGAGGAGTTCTATGCCTAAGAGAATCTGCGTTGTGGCTGCCGGTCGCTGGGGCAAGAATCATGTCAAAACCCTGCAAGGGATGGGGTGCCTTGCGGGGATTGTTGAGCCGGAGGAGACGGCGCTCAAGGAGCTCGGTTTACTCTACCCTCATGTAACATTATTCAATAACATCCGGGACGCAATTAATGGCGATTTTGACGGCTTCTCCATTGCCACGCCGGCAGAGACGCAGTTCGAGATTGCACGCTTCATACTTGAGCATACAATGAGACTGAACCTGCCGTCATACCTCTTAATCGCAAGAGCCTTGAGCAATGTATAAACATCCGTTATCGCGGCAGGGTCGGGAGTAGTTATAAGAACGGTGTGGTCGGCAGCCATA
>JAPLSR010000010.1 GCA_026398545.1 Candidatus Sumerlaeota bacterium
CCCATGAAGATGTTAATGCGTTCCCTGACCAGGCTTGTCAGTGTGTGGTATGGACAATACCGGATAGTAACCGGGGACTGGTTCAAGGTTATAGGACTTGCGGGGATTGTCTGGTCGGTTTACAGATGTCTGCTCATAAGGGGACGGATTATACGGAAAGAATGCGAAAAGGGTCGCTTACGCGGCCTACTCCGCCGAAGCGGCTGCGAAGGCTGGACCATAGTTTCAGCGACGGAGCGTGGAAAAACTGATGCTGTTGTTTTTCTTATTGATATCAGCCTTTTTCTTTTCTGGGGGCTCGCTTTGTTACTCTTTCTTGCCACAATCAGTAATTCCCAGTTTGCGGGTCCTCAGAGATATATGGTTCCTGCCCTTGCACCCGCTGCCATTCTTCAAGCACTGACATGGAGATATTTACCGGCGGAATATCCGAAACGGAGAATTGGCGTTTTGTTTTTGATTCTACTCGCCCTAATCGGCGGAGTCAGGTATCTTGACCGCGGGGTTGGATTGCGGGAGGGTGTGGGTGAGGTTAAACGGCTTGTCTCAGGTGCGAATCCCCCTGTTGCAGTTTTTTACTGTCCCCTTGGTTCACCCCGCACAGCCTTTTCATACTATCAGTATCGTGGTCCTGAACTTGTAGGGATTTATGGCAAGATTAAAGACGAGCGGGTGATACATGATATTATTAAGAGGCATGTGAGCCCGGGAGACCGTTTTGCCGTTCTTCATCACCGCTCTGAAGACGCATTACTACCGAAGGTTATTGAAAACGACAGACGTTATCATGTTGTTGCAAAACATAACTTCAGGGAAACAAATATTTATCTGGTGAAGATGAGAGGTGGTATAAGGGATGAAGAGGAATGACTCACATGGGCATAAAAGTTGCAATATTAATACCTTTATAATTCTCCAGGCATGGTGATATATTCTGTATTCGCTTGAATTCAAAGGAGTTAAGATATGCGTCTTGATAAATTGACCATAAAGGCGCAGGAGGCGTTGCTTCAGGCACAAACTCGTGCGACTGATAGCGCCCATCCGCAGGTTACCCCTGAGCATCTCCTTCTGGCGCTCACGGAGCAACCGGAAGGGGCTGTGCCACCCATACTTCAGAAGATAGGCGTCAGTCTGGATTCTCTCAAGGGGGAGCTCAAGGAGACTCTTGACCGTGAACCGCGTGTAACCGGCGCTGGACAGGTCGCAATCTCGCCAGGACTGCAAAGAGTCATTGATGACGCATGGAAGATTGCCCAGCAGATGAAGGATGAGTATATCTCGACGGAGCATCTCCTTCTGGGTCTCATAAGAGAGAAGAAGTGCGCTGCCAGCGGGATGCTCAAGGGCGTGGGTGTGTCAGAAGGAGACGTTCTTGCCGCCTTGAAGGAGGTTCGTGGTTCGCAAAGAGTCACTGATGTCAATCCCGAGGACAAATATCAGGCGCTGAAGCGCTACGGGCGGGACCTCACAGAGGAGGCGCGAGCGAACAGGCTTGACCCCGTCATCGGGCGCGATGATGAGATTCGCCGCCTGATTCAGGTGCTCTCCCGCCGCACCAAGAATAACCCGGTTCTGATAGGCGAGCCCGGGACGGGCAAGACCGCCATTGTTGAGGGACTGGCACAGCGTATTGTGAGCTCCGATGTGCCGGAGGCATTGAAGCGCAAACGCATTGTCGCCCTTGACCTGGGAGCCCTTGTCGCCGGCGCCAAGTTCCGGGGTGAGTTTGAAGACCGCCTCAAGGCTGTCCTGAAGGAGATTGAGGAGTCTGCTGGCGATGTCATCATCTTTATTGATGAGCTGCACACCCTTGTGGGAGCGGGAGCCGCTGAGGGCGCCATTGACGCCTCAAACATGCTCAAACCCGCACTTGCTCGCGGCACTCTCCACTGTATCGGCGCCACAACACTTGATGAATACCGTAAGTATGTGGAGAAGGACGCCGCTCTGGAACGCCGCTTCCAGCCCATCCTTATTGATGAACCGAGCGTGGATGACACAATTGCCATCCTGCGCGGGCTTAAGGAGCGTTATGAGGTGTATCATGGGGTGCGCATTGCGGATTCCGCCCTTGTCGCCGCCGCTATCCTCTCTCAGCGTTACATCTCCGACCGTTTCCTCCCTGACAAAGCGGTTTACCTGATTGATGAGGCAGCCTCTCGTCTGCGCATCGAGATTGACTCCATGCCTCAGGAGATTGATGTTGTTGAACGCCGCATCCGGCAGCTGGAAATTGAGAGGGAGGCGTTGAAGAAGGAAAAGGACAAGGCGTCTAAAGAACATCTTGTTAAACTTGAGTCTGAGCTTGCCGAGGCAAAAGAGGAGAGTTCCTCTCTTAAGGCGCACTGGCAGAATGAGAAGAAATATGTCTCCGAAATAGGCGCCCTTCAGCAGGAGCTCGATTCCTTCAAAGGAATGGAGCAGAAGGCGGAGCGCGAGGGAGACCTCGCAAAGGCAAGTGAGATTCGCTATGCGCGTATTCCAGACGTTCAGAAGAAGATTGATACCGCTGGGAAGGCGCTAACCAAGCTCCAGAAGGATAAAAAGATGCTCAAACTGGAGGTGGACGAGGAGGATATTGCCGAGCTTGTGTCCAAAGGGACGGGTATTCCCGTCTCGCGCCTCATGGAGGGTGAGGTGGAAAAACTCGTTCACATGGAGGAGCGTCTGCATAAGCGTGTTGTGGGGCAGGATAGCGCCATCACCGCCGTTGCCAACGCCGTGAGGCGCGCCCGCAGCGGACTCCAGGACCCCCACCGTCCCATCGGCTCTTTCATCTTCCTCGGTCCCACGGGTGTTGGCAAGACCGAGCTCGCCCGCGCCCTCGCTGAATTCCTTTTTGACGATGAGCAGAATATGGTTCGCATCGACATGAGTGAATATATGGAGAAACACACCGTTTCGCGTCTTATTGGCGCGCCTCCGGGGTATGTGGGCTATGAGGAGGGAGGACAACTGACTGAGGCAGTGAGGCGAAAGCCATATTCCGTTGTCCTCTTTGACGAGGTTGAAAAGGCGCATCCCGAAGTCTTTAATATCCTCTTACAGATTCTTGAGGACGGACGCCTGACCGATGGACACGGCAAGGTGGTCAACTTCAAAAACACCGTTGTTATTATGACCTCCAATATCGGCTCGGAATGGATTGACCAGTTATCGCGCGCTGAATCCGGCATGGACATCGCCAAGAATATCGAGCGGAAAAACAAATTGTCTGAGCAGGTGCGCGAGGCGCTCCGGGCGCAATTTAAACCTGAATTCCTGAACCGCGTTGATGAGATTGTC
>JAPLSR010000267.1 GCA_026398545.1 Candidatus Sumerlaeota bacterium
GGTAATCATTCAGAATTTTCAGGGCGACGATATCATTGACCACCTTGTCGCGCGCCCTGTAGATGACCCCCATCGAGCCACGGTTCACCTCTTCCATGATTTCAAAGCGGGCATCCTGTATCACCGGTGCAGGGTGCGCAATCTCTGCCTCCTTTTGCTGGAGCTGGATGCGGTAATCAATTTTTTTCCATTTTGTAGATACGTCTTTGTATTCTGGTGAGTTGTCCATAATTAGTTGATAAATATCCTTGGCACCGTTCAGGTCCACCGCCTTTTCCATATCATTCGCAAGGCGATACAGAATATCGGTGATTTCAGGGTTTAAGGGAAGCATCTTGAATGTGTGCCAGGCAAGGGAATACATATTTTTCTGCCAGTAACTGAGCCCGAGTATTTTCAGGGCGCGTAATTTGTAATTCTCATCCTTGGCAAGTTCCTGGAGGATGTTTATTGCCTCATCCATCTTGTTCTTCTTGAGGTATATCTTGACAAGTTTGAATTGGATTCCCGGGCTTTTCTCTGTTTGCAGATATTCCTCATAGAGGGTTTCGAGGGTATTTACGATTCCCTCTTCCTCGCCCTGTTTCTGGAGGTTCTCAAAACTTATAATCGCCTCTTTCCACTTCTTGAGCTGCTGATACAGCCCGGCGCGTTCGCGGATAGCCAGCTTGTAGTTTGGGTAATGTTTGACCAGATACTCATAGGCTTCCAGCGCCTCAGCCGGATTCTGCTCGGCTTTCTCCATATAAATCTTGATGGCATTGCGAGCATCCTCCGGAAAACGGCACAGAATATGAACCCTTGAGAGGAGCAGATACAAATCGGCTGGCAGCGGGATATTTTTATTTATCAGGTCGCCGACATTTTCACAAAAGCGCATGTATGTGGAGATGGTACTTTCGCTCCTGTCCTCTGACGCCGCAAGTTCCTGAACCTGATGGAGCATCTCCCGGGTAATCGGCAATGGAAGTTCAGGTGGAGCGGAAACTTCTCCACCGGGCGCCACCTGTGTCGGGGGCCGAGGAAATGTTAGCGTGTCTTCTGCCCCTAATGGGGTGGCAGGAATCTCTTGAAGGTCTTTTTTGGGAAACAGCGGTTCAACGGTGAGGGGCTTGGCGCTTGCCGTTGCCTTTTGGAGCGATGGAGAAGGAGAAACCGCAGCCGGTTCCGTTATGACTTCTTCAGGTTGAGTGTCAGAGACAGCGCGAAATCTCCCCGGTTGCTTATCAATGTCATAGAGGCTCTCTGGTGGGGTTGTGGGTGTCCCCAGCTGAACAGCGGAGAGAATATCCGCCGTTGCAGCCTCAGCGCGCACAGGTCCCGGCTTCAAGGGATAAGCGGCAATCTGTCTCTGTTTGCGCCTGCTTTTTTGTTTCTTCTTTTCCTCAGATGTGAGGAAGGTGTGCGTGATGGTAAGTTTTTTCTCCTTTCCGGTTGCCATATCATTGGCGAATATCTCAAGAACGCCATCGGAGTTAATAAAAAAGGTGATCCTGATTCGTGGCGTGCCAGCCGTTGCGGGCTCAACATCGCTCAGGTTGAATTTTCCCAGGCTCCGGTTATCTTCCGCATTTTCGCTCTCCCCCTGAACCACATGGATGTTGACAAAGGCTTGGTTATCCTCCGTGGTGGTGAAGGTCTTTGCCGCCTTGATGGGGATGGTGCTGTTTTTCTCAATAATATTTGAGACCTTTCCATCCTTGACTTCCACCCCGAGAGAGTGGGGGGTAATGTCAAGGAGCACCACCTCTTGAAGATCGCCTGCAAAAATGCCCGCATGAGTGGCGGCTCCAAGGGCTACAATTTCATCCGGATTTACACCCTTGAACGGCGTAACGCCGAAAAAATCCTCCACCTCTTCCTGGACAAAGGGGATACGGGATGACCCTCCAACAAGGATCACCTTGGATAAATCCTTTTTGGAGACCCCTGCCGCCTCCAGAGCATCCCGAGAGCATTTGATAGTCCGCTCCACATACGTGGCGATGAGGGATTCAAATTCTCTCCGTGTAATCATCCTCTCAAGGTGGATGGGACGCTTATCCTTTTGCGCCACAAAGGGGAGGGAGATGAGGGTATGATTGGTGGTGGAGAGTTCGCATTTCGCCTTTTCCGCCACCTCTTTCAGGCGGTAAAGTGTTACCGGATCCTCCAAAAGATTGACTCCGTGCTTTTGCTGAAATTCTTCAACAATGAGTGTGACGATGGCATTATCCAGGTCGTCGCCGCCCAGGTGGGTGTCTCCATTGGACACAAGCACCTCAAAGGTGTTGTGGTCTATTTCGAGTATGGAGATATCAAATGTGCCGCCGCCAAAATCATACACAGCCACAATCTCTTCGGTGTTTTTACCAAGCCCGTAAGCCATGGCCGCGGCGGTGGGCTCATTGAGAAGTCTTAATACCTCCAATCCCGCCAGACGACCTGCCTCCATCGTGGCATTTCTCTGCAAATCGTCAAAATAGGCTGGAACTGTGATGATAGCTTGATGAACCGGCTCCTCTAAGTAGCCCTCCGCCGATTCCTTCAGCTTCTGGAGGATTAATGCGGAAATTTGCTCCGGCTTATATCCCATCCCGTTAATGTCAATATACAGCTGGTCTTCCTTTTGGGTGAGTTTGAATGGGAATTTTTCCCCGGAATCCCAGACGTCTGAAAAGCTCCTCCCCATCAGCCGTTTGATAGAGTTAATGGTGCGGGTGGGATTTGTGGGTGCCTGACGGCGGGCAATCTCCCCAACAATAACCTCACCATTATCCAGAAAGGCAACAACCGAGGGTGTCTTATTGCCCCCTTCCGGCGTCGATATAATGACAGGTTCGGAACCCTCAACATATGACGCAAGGGAATAGGTTGTTCCAAGGTCAATACCGATAATTTTTCCTTCTTTTAATTCCATAGGTGGTTAGATTTTCTATACCTTAAAAAAAAATAATCCACATCTCTTTTAAAGTGGATGAAAAAAATTTACATATATAATCAGCAAATTCAATGCCATAATAAAAAAAAGCGCCCCCTTTTCTAATATTATGAGATGACTTGAATTATCAGAAAGTAAAGGGAGAAATTGAATTATTTTCGTGTTTTCATGAGCGCATATTTTACACAAAATGGGAAATGTAATTCACACTGTCAATTATTTCCCCCCTCTGATAAAACCCGTTTTTTTTACAAATGTTTATCCTACCCTTGATACCCCTCCTTCTTCTTGAGGAGGCGTTCCTCCCTTGCTTCAAAGACGCGTTTTTCCTCCTTTTCCCTTTCTTCAATCTCTTTGATTGAAATTTTTTTTGCCCTAATCTCAATATGACGCTTTTTGAACAATTCCCTCATACTATCCAGGAGGTCTTTTGGGGTGAATGGTTTTGTCAGATACATATCCGCCCCAAGCTTCATGGCATAATCTATGTCCTTCTGGCTGGTTTTGGCAGAGATAAACATGATGGGCGAGTTCTGAAATGTCACATTGCGGCGCAAAGACTGGCACAATTGGTATCCGCTCATCTTGGGAATCATGATGTCCAGAATAAAGAGGTCAGGTTGGTAAATAACGAGTTTTTTAACCGCCTCTAACCCGTCACTTGCGGTCACGACTTCAAAACCCTCTCTGAGCGTCATCCGGGTGAATTCCAGCATATCCGCCTCATCATCCACCACCATCACGCGAGGTGTCACAATAGAGCGGAGTTCGACATAGGGGCTTTCTTTATGCGTGGGAATGGGTTGCCGCCCTGCAATGCGCTCATATTCGGATTCGCAGGTTTTTACCTTTTCCGCTGTTGGAGCAGTCGGGATGGCAGGGGGCTGCTTTGATGTTATAGCCTCCACTGGCGCGCCTGTCACAGCGCCGGATTTTTCCATTTCACGAATCTGCTGAAGGGTGTATTGCTTTTTCTGCGGAGGATAGCGATGTTTTTTGAGGGTGTTTTGAACAGTCGTCAGCAGATGTGAGGTATCTATGGGTTTGGTGAGGTAAAGGTCTGCACCCGAGCGGTATGCCTTCTCCATATCTTCACGTGAGGAGAGCGCAGAGATGAACAGTATGGGGATATAACTGAAATTCGGATTCTCGCGAATCGCCTCACTTGCCTCCAGTCCATTCATGAGGGGCATCATGACATCCATGATAATAAAATCGGGTTGGCAGCGCTCCAGTTTTTCCAGTGCATCCAGTCCGTCAAATGCCTCAACAATCTCAAACTGGTTTGACAGGACGGTGGATATGAGGACACGGATATCTTTATCATCATCCACAATCATGATGCGCCAGGGGATATTATCTTTGACTTCTTGTATTGACAATTTTTTCCTCCCGGTATGGATTCCAGATACTTATGGTCAGTGTGCAAGTCAATAATTACCCCGCAAAAGCCTGATAACCTCCTTTACTAACGCCAACAGATTGAACAATGGCAAAAAGTATATAATTTGTCAACAAAAACGACCCGCCATAGCTGAAAAATGGCAGGGGGAGTCCAGTGACGGGTAGCAAACGAAGCGACATCCCTATATTGCAGAAGATATGGATAAGAAAACATCCCAGAATGCCGGTCGCAAGGAGACGCCCGAATTTATCAGGCGTATTCCTCGCCGCATTGTGCGCTCGCGCCGTGATAAGACCATAGAGAAGTAGTAACAATCCACACCCGACAAAACCGAATTGCTCCCCGAGGCTGGAAAAGATGAAGTCCGTGTGGCGCTCGGGAAGAAAACTCAGTCTTGTCTGAGTCCCCGCCTTCCACCCCTTGCCAAGAAGACCGCCGGAGCCGAGAGAGATTTCCGCCTGTCGGATGTTGTATCCCTGCCATTTTGTATCGTGTTCAGGGTTGAAAAAGACCTTGATGCGCGCCTTCTGGTATGGTTTAAGAAAGGGATAGGTCACAACTGTTCCCCACACCGCCATGAGGATGCACAGGAGAATAAGTTTGTGTGATGCGCCTCCCGCATAAATCATTATCAGCAGGAGGGGGAAAAAGAGCGATGCCGTGCCGATATCCGGTTGGTATAGAATCAGCGCCATCGGCAACCCGACAATTACAATGGGCGCGAGAATATCCCTGATTCTTGTGAGCGGTTTTTCACGCCAGGCAAGGCAGTGCTCCAGGCACAATATGACGGCTATCTTGGCAAACTCTGAGGGCTGGACGCGGTGAGTGCCAATGTCATACCAGCTCTTGGCGCCCTTCACCTGATGACCCAGAAAGATTAGTAGGATTAGTAACAGGATTGAAAAAGTGTAGATAGGCCATACCAGATGTCTCAACCACCTGTAATCAAGAAGTGAGATAACAGTATAAGTAGCCAGGCTCACAAGTAACCATAAGGTTTGTTTCCGGGCGTAATCTGATAGTTCAGGGATGGAATAGGTGGCTCCGTAAATGACAATAATGCCGAAGAGGGTGACCAATATGAGCGGGAAAAAAAGCATCACGTCAAAACGGCGGGTGAATTTTCGCATCAATGAATATCTATTAATTCGTTCCACTGTCATTCACCGGCATGGGATAAATTCATATCCATTTCTTACGCCATTGCCTCTTTTTTGCACGGAACATTCTCTCGAGACCGGGAAATGTCAGGGCAAAAACCAACCCACCCGTCAATGCGCTTCCGAAACGCAGGGTGAAAAACGGCGCAACACAAAGCGTCATCATGAGACTTGCCAGAAGGTCTGCGAACCCGAGGAAAATCAGGGCAAAAATGAAAAGGACAGGACGCGGCGATTCCCTGAGATAAAATGAGGTTCCTCCCATCAGGTAGCCTGTAAGCGCAAGGGCAAGGGCAAGCAAACCGGCGGGTTCGCCAAACATCGCCGCATGAATGAACCCGATAGTAAAACCCGTAATCGCCCCCGCCGCCTGACCCCATTGCATGGCGGCGAAAAAGACAAAGAGGACGGACGGGCGAGGAAAAAAACTTTCACGCCACCCCGGCGCCATCAGCGCCCATTCAAGAAAAAAGGACACCATCAGGAGCGTCATGAATTTAATCACCCTCAAGGCGTTTCTCCTTCATGGACTCACTTCCCAGTAGTATGAGGAGAAAATCAAGGCGCATAAAGTCCGCCGTCGGTCTTACGTAAACCTTTGAGCGACCGTATTTGTCCTTCTCTATGCTTTCCACCTCGCCAACCGGCAGGTCGCCTGGAAAGAGGGACTGTTGTAAACCGGCAGTGACCACATGGTCATTCCGGCGCAGGCGGCGACTCAGTCCCTCCGTCCGCAGATTCAAGATATCCGGCTTTCCCGTCCCCTCCACAATGCCAAGCTCTCCCGTTTCGGAGACACGGACCATGAGCGCACTCTGAATGTCAATCAAAAGATGCACCAGAGCCATATCGCCTGACGCCTCCTTCACCACCCCCACCACGCCCTTCTCATTCACCACGGTCTGCTCAGGTCTGACTCCATCTTTTGCGCCCCTGTTCACAAGGATGGTTCTTGTCCAGGGATTGGAGCTGTATCCAATGATGTTGGCGGGAAGAAGGGAATATCGGGCGATGGTGTGACCGGCGGGGGAGGAGACAAGATGCTGTGTGCGCTCAAGCGTGGTGAGCGCATTTCTTGTCTCGTTTAATTGCAGGCGAGCGGCGACAAGGTCATGTTTCAGTCTTTCATTATCCTCCGCGAGGCTCTCCGAGCCGAACCAGGCAGTTGTGAGCCTTTCAGCGAGCCTTCTCACGTATCCGGCGCCTTTCACAAGAGGCTGGCAGACGGACATAATCACTCTGCCGGCTGGGGTTTTGTAAAAAGTCTGAGATACATTGGAAAGGAGAGCGGAAAGGGAAATGATGAGCAAAATGATGAGGAGAATCCTGCGCCGTCTTTTTTGTATCTTGGAAACCATACCATCATCGGTTGAATATCCGGCGTTTGAGAATAACTCATAAAGATGAGGTCATAAGGTCAGTCATTGAACCATTACTGCCGAATTTAGAATCGGTGTTTTGCGCTTTCATAGCGGGCAAGAATCTCAATGGTGTCAAGCGATTTGCCCGTGCCGAGAACGACAGCCGTTTCCGGATTGTCCGTCACCCGGACAGTCAGGTCTGTTTCAGAGGCAATGAGGGAATCCAGACCGCGGAGCTGTGAGCTCCCTCCGACCATAGTGATGCCCGCATCCACAATATCCGCAGCAAGTTCCGGCGGCGCCATTTCCAGCGTGGACTTTACTATATTCACAATGACCATAATCGGGTCCTGGAGTGCCTCCCTGATTTCATCCGAGTGTATCTCAATACTTCGGGGCAGACCTGATATCAGGTCGCGCCCTTTGATAATCATCGATTTTTCCTCAGGCAGCCTGTCTGCGGAGCCGATTTTTATTTTCGCCTCCTCTGAAGTCCGCTCGCCAATAATCATATTGTATTTTTTCTTGATGTGACTGGCGATTGCCATATCAAACTCATCCCCCGCCACGCGGACAGATTTGGAGACTACAATTCCCCCCAGGGAGATGATAGCCACTTCCGTTGTGCCGCCGCCGATGTCAATAATCATGTTGCCGGTTGGCTCTGTCACCGGCATTCCTGCGCCAATTGCCGCCGCCATAGGCTCCTGAATCAGATACACCTTCCATGCGCCAGCCTGGTTTGCAGCCTCCTGCACGGCGCGCTTCTCCACCTCGGTTATGCCTGAAGGGACGCCGATGACAATCCGCAATCGGGGGTGAAAGATATTTCGTCTGCGTTTTTTGACTTTATTGATAAAGGCGCGAAGCATCTCCTGCGCCATGTCGAAATCATTGATGACCCCATCCTTCATGGGTCGGACGGCAACGATGTTTCCCGGAGTGCGTCCCAGCATCCGTTTTGCCTCCGCCCCCACAGCAATGACTTCATGGGTGTTTCTGTCAACAGACACCACGGATGGCTCGGCTAAAACAATCCCCTCGCCCCTGACATACACCAGCGTTGTGGCAGTCCCGAGGTCGATGCCGATATCCATGGAAAACCACTTGTTCAATAACTCTATTGCCATGAATAATGATTTCTCCCCTGTATTATTAAAACTGTTTTTACATCTTCTTCTAATTTTTAATCACGTATCTATAGCCATGGTTTATTTCAACTGTAAATAAAAAAATTCAAGCACTGGTTGAAGGTAACCTTATTACGCTCCCTTGCGCCTCTCCCCCTGTTTACACAATAGTATGGTGTTCAGACTTAAACCGTTCCTTTAAGGAAATAACATATCAGGGAAAGTGCGGAAATCAACCAGCAATACCAGGCGAAGTAGTGAAGCTTGCCCCCCTTGATGAATGAGAGCAGCCACCGGAGAGAGATATATCCCGCCACAAAGGCGACGGCAAACCCCATTATAAGTGATGGGATTTCCCCTTTTGGCAGTGTTGATATATCTTTCAGTGTGAGGAGGAGGGCGCCTGTGATGGCTGGGATGGAGAGGAGAAAGGAATATTCCCCTGCCTCACCTCTATCGAGCCCCATCCACAATCCAGCCGTGATAGTGGAACCGGAGCGTGAAATCCCCGGTGCAATTGCCACACCCTGCACCGTGCCCACAATTATCGCCGTCCAGAACCCATGACCCCTTGAACCCCTGCGACTTGCCGGAATGAATCTTGTTGAATAGATGAGCGCGCCTGTCAGTGCAAGCGCCACTGTCACAAGTAAGACGTTGCCGAAAATCCTTTCCAGCATGTCCTTGAACAGCACGCCGATTATGGCAGTTGGAATGCTGCCGATGATGATGGCGGAGATAAGGCGCCCTCGCGGGTCATTCCAGAAGACAGCGCGGATTCCCTCATTCGGCGCCCTGCGCGGGGCTTCTTTCAGAATATGCCGCACCATCTCATATATCGCCTTGCGGAAAACCAGAATGGTTGCCACAAGTGTCCCCATGTGCAACACAGCAACAAAACCTAAATTTGATTCCATGTTGTGGTGAAGATAGTGTTGTGCAAGGACGATGTGTCCGGAGGAGCTGATGGGGAGAAATTCTGTTAATCCCTGAAGGAGCCCGAGAATAGCGCTTTTCAACAAGTCCATTTTATCATTTTCCAATAGAGTAGATGAATTTTATGGAATCACACCCGTGAAAAGGCAAGGCAAAAACGCTTCTGGCTATGAAGGTTTCATGCTCGGGGTTTTGATAGAGCCTTTATCAGTTGACGGGAAATGGGATTTTATGTCATTTTTATTTTATAAACAGTGAATCATAGATGGGAGAAGGATAACATGAAAAGTTGCTTTGGAACGCACTTCGGATTTTTTTTTGAAGACCATATCGGCGATGAGCAGGCGATGAAGAAATGCTATGATTGCGAGGATTTTGAAAAGTGTTACAAAATGTCACTTATCCAGAGTCTCAAGGGTCTGAAGATGGAAATCCGCCAGGGTGTCCGCAATCTGCGGAATTCCCTTGGTGGAAGCCATTCCGAATATCCCTTCGGTTAATTAAATCCTGAATTCATACTATCAATGATAAAATCCCGAATGCCTTATTCTTTTCTCAGTGTGTTATTAAATTCAACAACCGTCAAGCCCGCCGAACGTATTAAACTTCGCAACGTCCCACGGGCGACTTCTTTATGATTGGGTATTGACAGTGTTACGTTAATGCCTTCTTTGACCATAATAATATGGCTTCCTTTTCGGCGCGCGACCTCCCAGCCAAGATTCTCAAATACCCGAACGACGTTACGTCCGCTCATGATTGGAATCGGAGGCATCAGACAGCAACCTCCACCTGCCTCGTTTCAATAGTCAGGGGCAGACCTTTCTCAGCGCGAACTTCAAGGCAGAGTCCAATGGCATCCTTGATATTCTTCCGCGCTTCGTCCTTGGTTTTACCCTGACTGACGCATCCGGGAATGGAGGGACATTCGGCGATCCAGATACCGTCTTCATCTCGGTCCAGTGTTATCATAAACCTCATGATTGGAGCCTCCGAAGACAAATAAATCCTTTTACAGCATATTCAATGAACAAATTTAAATTCTCAATTTATTTACCAACAATGCAAGTTTAAAATAAGGTGAAGAATGAAAAAAAGTCCACTTCGGTGTGACAACATCTTCATGGATGCTCGGCGCTCAAGTAAAATTGTATAATGGAAATAGCTCTGATTTAAATCACGATGATGAGCGAATCTGATACCAGTCATCTTTTAATTGTGCAATAAGAGTAATCTAACTTTAGCCACATATAAAGAGTGTTCAATCGATTTACTGACAGATACTCATCCGCCACTTGAACAAGATATTCTATTATCCAGTTGTAATACTCTGGGCGACATCATCCCGCACTTCGTTAACAGACTGCAAATGTTTCCTATATTCGATGAATTTCATTAAGATATCATGTTTCTCAATCACTGTTGAAGGCGGCTCTCCCTCTGACTTAAAGATAGCCAGGCCGACAGTTTCTTCATCATCTTTCAAATGGAACTCTATTTTAAATCGGTCTATTGCATCACGAATCGTCTTTTCCCAACTATCGCTATCTTCAGCCAATGTCCGACGAACCTCATTATGGATTGCATTAATGCATCCGAAATATTCACGAATGTGATATTTGAGATCAATTGGATCCGTCAATGCGTTAATTTCAGTTCGCACCGAAGGTTTAATTTCCTTGTCCTCAAGAAGATGTTTTTTCAACGTTTGTGGTGTTAACGTGCAGGCAAATTGGGAACTTAATTTCAATTTGGTGGCTGTATAACTGACAGAAATTGAGGGTGCAGCTAATCCGTAGTGTTGAACATAATTGCGAAGCTGTTCCATGAGTCGATAACTGAAACAATTATCATATTTCTGATTTGTCAATTTTTCAATGCTTTTCGGTTTTATTGCGCCTTCACCATAAATCATATTCATGTTACGTAGGAGTTGATCGAGATACGATCTTGCAGACGAAAGAAAATTAGCAATCCGTCGGTTAAGTTCTTTGCGTTGGGGTCTCAATTCATAATGCAGTTCGGTAGCGAATATGTTGTGTCGCAGAGACATTGTCAGGATTTCTTCTTCAAACTCACGATAATTTCCGAGGAGAATATCGAAGTTCACTTCAATATTGAGCGCTCGTATCAGATTCGCTTTGTGATTACGTATGTTTTCATAGTAATCGCTATCGATACGAATAACATCACTTATTGGTCTGCCTAAATAGTAAATCACAATTCTCCTATTTCATCCTTGATCCTTCATCATTTTCTGCAGGATTTCATCCGCGACTTCGTAATCGTTAAAGTGAATGGTGTGTTCCTTGAAGGTCTGTGTGCTTTCGTGTCCCTTGCCTGCGACGAGGACAAGGTCTCCGGGTTTTGCCATTTCAATGGCGTGCTTTATCGCATCATGGCGTGAATAGATGATTTCATAATTGCCGCCCTTTTTGTTTTTCAGACCCTCCACAATATCATTCATAATCTGTTTAGTGTCTTCAGTTCTTGGGTTATCCTCCGTGATGATGAAATAATCGCTTTGCTCCTCCACGGTTGCAGCCATCTGCGGGCGCTTGGTGCGGTCGCGGTCGCCTCCGCAGCCGAAGACGGTGATAATGCGGGCAGGTTTCATTGCGCGGGCGGCGGCAAGCACCTTTACCATCCCGTCCGGCGTGTGGGCGTAATCAATAATGACGGAGAATTTCTGTCCACGCTCCACAGGCTGGAAGCGTCCAGCCACAATGATATTTTTCTCCAGCCCCGCCTTGATATCTTCCAGTGTGAGCGGTGTGTGGATGATGGTGGCGACGGCGGCGAGCATGTTGTAAAGGTTGAATTCCCCGCGAAGGAGCGCTCTGATATTTATCGAGCCGCGAGGCGTGACAAGCGTGAATTCCGTGCCGGCGCCGGAGAGGACATAATTTTTTGCCGTCACATCCGCTTTGTTATGCAGTCCAAAGGTGACTTTGTGGGCGCGGGCGGCATCGAGAAAATAATGGGCGGATGGGTCATCAATATTGACCGCCACATACTTATCAGTTTTCAGGCTGGCAAACCAGCGGAGTTTCGCATTGCGGTAATTCTCCATCGTCTTGTGCCAGTCAAGATGGTCCTGCGTGAGATTTGTCCAGACGCCCGCATCATAATCAAGTCCCGCCACGCGGTGGAAATCCACGCCGTGTGACGAGACCTCCATGGCGCAGTAATCGCACTTCTCATCCTTCATGTGTGTGAAGATATCTTCCAGGTCAGGCGGTTCAGGCGTGGTGTCCTTTGATTGGCAAATCCTGCCATTGATTTTGTAATAAAGCGTGCCGATAAGACCCACGCGGAAGCGTGTCATGAGCAGACTCTCAATCACGTGTGTGGTTGTGGTCTTGCCATTGGTGCCCGTGATGCCGATAAGTTTGAAGACGCGTGCAGGATGGTTGTAAAATTCGGCGGCGATAAGGGCGAGGGCAAGTCGGGAGTCCGGCACCACTATCTTTACCACCTCGGGCGGGACAGGCATGTCCTGCTGTAAAATCACCGCGACGGCGCCCGCCTTGATGGCGTCGTTGACGAACGGATGCCCATCGGGGAGTTCGATTTTATCCAACTGGGTGTAAATATTGATGGCGGCATAAAGGAATCCGTGCTGGACGCGCAGGGGGTCATATACAACGCCCAGAATCTCCAGGTCCTGAGCGCCGGTGATGGTCTTCTCAGATAAGACGGATAATAACCTGCTTAGTTTCACAATTACCTCTCCCTTCTATCTCAACGTGTGTTATAAAAATGGAAGGAATATGCAAACCATGCCACCGAGCGTCAAGAGTAAAAGAAAATTTGCCCTTATCTGTGCAACTATAAACCCTCTTGACTAACCTCCTCATCCCCAGTGTAGTTTTTCATGTTCTGGAGGGTTGAGACATGGAGCCCAAAAAGATTGTCATCATTGGCGCGGCGGAGCATAATCTGAAGAATATTAACGTTGAAATCCCCCGCAATTCGCTCACCGTCATCACAGGTCTCTCCGGTTCCGGCAAGTCCACCCTCGCCTTTGACACCCTTTATGCCGAGGGTCAGCGCCGCTATGTGGAAAGCCTCTCCGCCTATGCGCGCCAGTTCCTTGAACAGATGCCCAAACCTCATGTGGAGCGAATTGAGGGACTTTCTCCAGCCATTGCCATTGAGCAGAAATCCGTTTCAAAAAATCCCCGCTCCACCGTCGCCACGGTGACGGAAATCTATGATTACCTGCGCCTCCTTTATGCGAATTTAGGAACGCCGCATTGCTACAAGTGTGGCAAACCCATCACCCGCCAGACGGTTCAGCAGATTGTTGACCGCATTCTTGCGCTCCCCAAGGGGACACGCCTTATGATTCTTGCACCGGTGGTGCGCGGCAGGAAGGGTGAATACTCCGAGCTCCTGAAAAAGGCGGAGCGCGACGGCTTCACACGCGTCAAGGTTGATGGTCACCTCTATGAGTTCTCAGAGGGACTTCCGTCCCTGAACAAGCAGGTCAAGCACAATATCTCTATCGTGGTGGACCGTGTTATGGCTGAACCGGAGGCGAAGAACCGGCTCACTGAGTCGGTTGAGCTTGCCTTGAAGAAGGCGGAAGGTCTCGCCGCCATTGAGATTATGGATGAAGGTGTGTCCAGAGCGGAGATTCTGCGGGCATTATCTGCGAGCGGACTCTCAGGGCGTGAGTTCCTCTTCAGCGAAAATTTCGCCTGCATTGATTGCGGTGTCAGCATTGAGGAGATTGCCCCGCGCCTTTTTTCCTTTAACAGCCCCTATGGCGCCTGTCCGGTCTGCAAGGGGCTTGGACATCTTCAGGAGATTGATGAAAATTTAGTCGTGCCGGACAAATCCCTCAGCCTTGCCGGAGGCGCACTTCATCCCTGGTCAAGCAGGGAGGATTCGTGGACATTCACCTGGCTGAAGGCAGTTGCCGACCATTATGGCATTGACGTCAATGTGCCGTGGCATAAAATTTCCCGCCGCTCGCAGAAGGTGCTCCTCTACGGAACAGGCGGGGATACTGTGCAGGTTAGATTTGAGAGCGAACGGGGCATTCGCTACCATGAGCACATCGCCTATGAGGGAGTTATTCCCAATCTTCAGCGCCGCTACCGTGAGACCGCCTCCGATTATATCCGTGAGTGGATTTCCACATATTTTGCCGAGAATCCGTGCGCCGCCTGCAATGGTGAGCGTCTGAGACCGGAAGCCCTCGCCGTGCACCTTGACGGGAAAAATATATCCGAAATTACCCATCTGACGGTCAGCGGCGCCATGGACTTTGTCCAAAATCTGCCGCTCTCGCCCAAACAGCGTGAAATCGGTTATCAGATATTAAAGGAGATAACCCAGCGCCTCGGATTCCTTACCAATGTTGGATTGGACTACCTCACGCTTGACCGCCCCGCCGCCACGCTCGCCGGAGGCGAATCCCAGCGCATCCGCCTCGCCACTCAGATTGGCTCACAGCTTACCGGCGTCCTTTACATCCTGGATGAACCGTCCATTGGTCTCCATCAGCGCGATAACCGCCGTCTCCTCAAGACGCTTCTGAAACTCCGCGACCTGGGTAACACGGTGATTGTGGTCGAGCATGATGAACAGACCATCCGCACTGCGGATTATGTGGTTGACCTCGGTCCGGGCGCGGGGAAAAACGGCGGGCATGTCGTCTGCTCAGGTCCGCCTGAGGGTATGATAGATTGCCCGGAATCCATCACGGGACGCTACCTTGCGGGACTAGAGTTCATTCCTGTGCCGCACAAGAGGCGAAAACCCACAGTCGGACGCTCCGTCTGGGTTCGTGGCGCAAAGGAACACAATCTCAAGGACATTGATGTGGAATTCCCCCTTGGTCTCTTCATCTGCATCTCTGGCGTGTCCGGTTCGGGAAAATCCACCCTCCTTCTGGATATCCTTGACCGTGCCCTTGCCAAAATCCTTTACAAGAGAAGTGAGAGCGTCGGAAAACACCGCTGTATTGATGGAGCCTCAAATCTTGAGCGTGTCATCAATGTGAACCAGTCGCCCATCGGGCGCACACCGCGTTCCAACCCCGCCACATATACCAAGACCTTTGACTTCATCCGCGACCTGTTCGCCCAGATACCTGAGGCACGGATGAGGGGCTATACACCTGGGCGGTTTTCCTTCAATGTGAAGGGCGGGCGATGCGAGGCATGTCAGGGCGCGGGGGTCATCCAGATTGAGATGCACTTTTTGCCCGATGTTTTTATTGAGTGTGAGGCATGCCGCGGGAAACGCTTCAACCGCGAGACGCTTGAGATTTACTACAAGGGCAAAAATATTGATGACATCCTGAATATGACGGTGCGCGAGGCGCTTGAATTTTTTTACCATATCCCGCCCGTCCGGGAAAAATTGCAGACCCTCGATGACGTCGGACTATCCTACATCACACTTGGACAGCGCGCCACAACACTCTCCGGCGGCGAAGCGCAAAGGGTTAAACTCTCCCGGGAACTCTCCAAGCGGAGCACCGCCCGCACGCTTTATATCCTTGATGAACCTACAACGGGACTCCATTTTGATGATATCAAAAAGTTGTTGAATGTCCTGAACCGCCTTGTGGATATGGGCAGCACGGTCATCGTGATAGAGCATAACATGGATGTGCTGAAATGCGCGGACTGGATTATTGACCTTGGACCGGAGGGAGGAGAGGCGGGAGGTCTTGTTGTGGCTAAAGGGAGACCTGAGGATATTGTCAGGCGTCCACACTCCTATACCGGAAAGTTTCTGAAACGGGTGCTTTCAAAATGACAGCCACTCAAAAGGCAATGGTTGTAAAATGTCAAAGGACGGGGTCGGCAATAAAACGAAATCCTTGCACATTCAGTGTTTTTTCCGCCCTGTTTTTGCGATTGGCGATTTTTGCCACTTTTATCCTTGCATCTGACACTATCGCCGATTCGCCGCCATGGATTGAGGGTCATTCAATCTCGCCCTCCATAACATATCAATACAGAGTGGAGCAGCGTTCCGGTTTTCATCAGCAGATTCACCGTGTGCGGATTGACCTCCGGGGGGAAAATGTCACCATCAGGCTTTCCCCGGCTGCAGAATTTCCGCGCCACAAGTCACTTCCCAGCGAGATGAGGAGCCGGCTGAAATCGCAGGTCGTCGTTCCCGCACCGCTTGCTGTGCAAACGAGAACGGGTCGTGAGATGCCGCTGGGGAGGTTATTAGCCCCGAACACTTATTATTTAACGGGGGGCGGATTTCCCGAGGTGCGCATAAGACCGCTGAACAATGTCATATTTTACCGTGGTGGGGAGGATGACACTGCGCCGCCGCGCCTTGCTCTGGAATCAAGCGGAACCCTCACCCTCGCCGGATTCAATACCCCTCCCACAGGAGCCGGACTCTATTTATACCAGAAATCCTTTTCACCCATTTCGGCGCGCGAGCTCAGTGACTGGAAGGTGTCGGCGTGTTACTGGCTGGAGAGGGTATTAAGCTCATCTGAGCCCGATGTTTACCGGGTTCGCAAATCTGCCAGCGCGCCTTCATCTCTCACAATTCCGGAAAATAATCTGCTCATTCTAAATGTGATGACCAATGATGTGAGACTTCCGGATTATCTTTCCGTCGGGAGGCGTGTGCGCGTGATGGCGGTGGAAACAGAATTGCGAAAACTCATCCGGGGGGTCTTTTGCGGAGGTCCGTATTTCATGCATGAGGGGGTTTATGACGAGGAGGCGGTGCGCGCCTTCTGTAATAAACCCGGCGCCCCGCCTGTGTCCCAGTACACCGAGCGGAGGGCGCGGCTCGCCCTTGCGATTGGTTCAAACCGGCGTTTCCTTTCCATATATGCCGTTGACCAGAAGGGTTTCACGCGTGAGGGCATGACGCTTCGGGAATTCGCCGCCTTCCTTGCTGACGAAGGGGTCAAGGAGGCGATGGAACTCCCCGATGGAGATGATGCCTCCCTCGCTCTGCCCTATGGCCAGGTGAACACCACCCCGGATGGGATAGAGACGCCTGTCATGGCAGTCCTCACCATAACAGAGCGCTCACCGGATAAGGATGAGATTGTCAATCTGCTCAGGAGCGTGCCCAATATGGTGACCGCTTGCGGCGCCGAGCCGCTCAATCCGCCGGACGCCGTCAAGGATGGCTCATATTCTCAAGCGCTGTCCCTTGATAATTACTGGGAACATAAGCAACCCGACCCTTTTCACAAACATGCCCTGTATATTGACCTTTTGAAGCCATGCGAGCTCAGAAGTCTTGAGATTTTTTATGCTGAGGAGGCGGGATTTTCATCGCAATATAACTGGCGCGCCTTCACCATATACGGTCATGATAAGGATAAAAATTCTATGAGGAGGGTGATGGAGGTGAGAAACCCGGATGGACGCCCATGCCAGTGGGTGGAGTTCCCACCGGCGACTAAATTGCGCTATCTCAAACTTGAGGTGGAACAACCCACCGGATTCAAAGATGTTTCCTGTGCGCGGCTGGCAGAGATTGTCCTCTGGGGAAGATGAAAGGAATGCCCATGTTATACGCAAAGACTTTCAGAATCCGCCTTTCCGAGACATGGCGCGACTCGGATGAATCGCTCCTGAATGACTTTCTTGAGTCGGTCGTCCCCGAGCAGGTGGAGTCGGCAATCATACATCATCCCGTTGAGCCATACTGGAGCGTCCTTGTCATCTATACGCCCCGTGAGGATGTCGTCCTTTCCGATGGCGAGCGCATCCTGTTTGACACGTATGAGCCGCTAACCCCTGAGGAGGAAATCCTGTTCATGAAACTCAAGGCATGGCGTGATGAAATAGCTCAGCAGGACGCCGTTCCACGGCACCAGATTCTCCATGATGCCCATCTCATGACACTGGTCAAACTCCATCCGACAAAGGCTGAGGATTTGGAAAAGATGAAGGGACTGGGAGACCGCAAACGTGAAAAGTATAAGGAGGCGCTTTTAGCATTTTTCCGCAAAGAGGCAAGGTGAGATGCCTGTTTTCCCTTGCGGCGAAAGCCCTTTTATCTTGACGGAGAATCCTCATTTGGTTTGAAAGGGCATTCAGTCTTTTGCCCGCGCGATTAGAAAAAGGAGATTTTGAGTGGAGTCCTTTGTCAAATTCATCGTGGACATGGTCGGGAACTGGGGTTATCCGGGGATTATCATCATGATGACAATAGAGAGTTCCTTCATCCCCTTTCCCAGCGAGGCGGTCATGATACCGGCGGGATATCTGGCACAGCAGGGCAAGATGAGCCTCCCGCTGGCGATCATTTCAGGGGTCTTTGGCAGCATGCTGGGGGCATATTTCAACTATTACCTCTCCATCTGGCTGGGGCGTCCCGTGCTCATCAAGGTGGCGGGCTGGTTCGGGATTTCGGAAAAGAAATTCAACAAGGTTGACATCTTTTTCCACAACCATGGAGAGATAACGACATTTGTGGGGCGTCTGATACCGTATGTGCGGCAGATTATCTCATGTCCCGCGGGGCTGGCGCGGATGAACATCGCAAAATTCTCCATTTACACCGCGGCGGGGGCGGGACTCTGGGTCACTGTTCTTGCATTCCTGGGATATTTCATTGGAGAAATCGTTGGCAAAAACAGGGAATTGCTAAAGCAATACTCCAGGCAATACTCATGGCAAATAACCATCGTCCTGCTCATCTTTTGCGCCTTGATTGTGGCAATTTATGTGCATATCAAGCACAGGCGTGCGCGCGCGGAAAAGCTGGCGGAGACGGCAAAGGCGCAGGCAGTAAAAAACAGTTGACGCTTCATGGCTCTCTGTGTGAAAAAGATATGTTTTTTGATAAAAAATAAACATAGCATAGTCGGGGTGTAGCGCAGTTGGTTTAGCGCGCAGCGTTCGGGACGCTGAGGTCGCCGGTTCAAATCCGGCCACCCCGACCATAAGAAACATTTAACGAATTATATGGATACGAGACTCCAAGTAAAGCTCGAATGATAATAAAAGCTGGTGATGTAATAATAGCTTCGCTTTCTGGTTCACTAAATAATATAGGGCTAGTTCCAAAACAATTAGATGAAGAATTAGCCAACACGGTTTTCTTCATCATTAATTCAGAGAGAAGCATCAGCGAATTTTTATTTTTGTTTTTTAGATCAGAAATTTTAAAGATACAATTAGAACAGATGACTGCCGGCGCAATTATGGCGGCTATTCCCAAAGGTGTTTTCGGTGATTTATTGGTTCCGCTTATTCCTAAACAAAAACAAGAAAAAATAATCGAGTTAGTAAAACAATCTGATGAAGCAATGAAAAGATCGGAAAAAGTTATTGTTTAATTTTATAGATTAAAATTAAGATTATCATTATAATAAACTTAAGGAAGGTTAACCTGTATGGCCAAGAAAACAACCAAACAAACAAAACCCGCCTCTCGTTTAGAGTTAATTAAGCAGATTGGAAAAGAACGAAATTCTGCTGTGATTTGCTATGTTACGGGAGACAGAGAGAATTTTAATACAAAAATTGGAGAGGATGTTATTCCGATATTTTTTAGGCATCTTGAGTTAATTAGCAATAGAAATAATATAGATCTATTTCTTTACACCAGAGGCGGAGATATGGTTGTGCCAATTAGAATAGTAAAATTATTAAAAAGTTATTGTAAGAAATTTAGCGTTCTAGTTCCTTACAGGTCACATAGTGCTGGGACGCTTATCGCCCTTGGTGCTGATGAAATTGTAATGACTAAATTAGGAGAACTAACACCAGTAGATCCCACAACAGAACACCCATTCAATCCGCAAGATCCAGTAGATAAAAGGAAAGTTATTCCTATTAGCGTTGAGGATATTACTTCATACTTGCTTTTAGCAAAGGACAAAGGTATGGTTAAAGGAAATAAAATGGCTGAAATCTTCGATAATCTTACAAAACATTTATATCCAGACTCTAAACATCTTCATCCCCTAGCGTTAGGAAATGTTTACCGCGCTCAAAGAATGATTAGAATTTTGTCTCAAAGATTATTAAGTTTACATATGGACATTGAAAAAGAAAGTAGTAAAAAAACCATTGACAAAATTGTTAATGAAATTACCAGCGATATATGTATACATAATTATCCTATTTACCGAGATGAAGCAAAAGCATTAGGACTTCCAATAATTATGCCAGAGGCCAAGTTGGGGAAATTGCTATGGGATTTATACGAAAAGTATGCTGAAGATATGGAACTTAGAAAACAATTTAATCCTTTAGAAATTTTAGGACAAGAAAATGGTAAAAATATAAAATATGGAGCGGCTTATATTGAAAGCGTTGAGGCACAGGATACTTTTTATTATGATATTCGTATAAATAAAATTATGACTCCCCAAGTACCAGCCCAGCTCCCCTTGCCAGCAATAAATGTAAACGTGGCAGGTTTTTCTTGGGAAAAAGTGAGGTAATTATGAATACAACAAACACATCAATTATTAGTGAAAACATTGATTACAACCCACAGCAGGTGGATTCGGTTGGAAGTTTTCCTATTTTTGCTTTTCCAGACTTTCTTCGCATCGTCATACCTTCGAAAGATGATATTTTCAAAAGAAAAACCGAAAAGTTAGAAATTGAAAAATTAAACATTCCTAAAGATGTAGATATACTTGAATTTGCTAAAAATTTTTATTTGGACCACAAAGAAGCTTTATTAAAGAAATATAGAAACAGATATGTTGCTATCCTGAATAATAAAGTTGTTGGCTCCGATAAAGATTTTTCAAAATTAGCCCAGAGAGTTTACGCAAAATATGGTTATCAAACTATTTATATGCCTTTTGTTGAAATTGAAGAAAGGATAGTAAGAATTACTTCCCCGAGAATTAAAATTTAATAATTTATGTATGGCTAAATAAAAATCAATGTTAGCTTATCCTTACAATACAAACAAATTTAACCCTCCAGCTCCTGTTTTTGAGGTTTCTTTATCTTCTCCAACATCTCAAGGAGAAATTATAAAAATTCCAGCTCTCCTTGACTCGGGAGCAGATATAACAGTAATTCCACAGAATGTTGCTCAACAATTACAGCTTAAATATGTAGACGAGATTACGGCGACTGGTTACGACGGGGTTGAAAAAAAGGCGTTTGTCTATTCAGTAAAAATTATTTTTGATAATTTAGGCGATTTTATAATCAAAGTGATTATCTCGGAAAGAGATTATGTCTTAGTTGGAAGAGATATACTTAACAAATGGTCTGTGTTTTTAAAAGGACGAAATAAGATTTTTGAAATTAGTTAGTTTAATTCGGCGGTTCGCTCGCCAGTTTTGAGCGTTGGGTGGGTGTGCGTCGCCGAAGGCGACGCACAAGTCAGTCAGGATTTCGTTCAAAATAGGTTCACACCGCGTTCAATAATTGCGACCAGATTAGACATTTGCCAGCCTGCCGAATATCGAACTAATTAAAATCCCTTTGGACTTTGGAAACAGCGGGGAAAATAGGTAGATATCTATTCTTTCGTCATTTCTTCACGCATGCTTACGGTTTCCTTATAGATGAGGCAAAATTAAAACCTTTAATGAACAACATCCCAAACGTTTATTCTGAGTTCAAAGGGGAAATAGATAATTATCTCACAAAAATTGAAGGATGAACCGACAGTAATTTCAAAGACTTCGCGTAAACGTCAAATATTGCCACAAAATACCATTCATGCGTAATAGCGGTTGTATGTTTCAGATTGACTTCGTTTTCTGATAAATACCCTGAGCAGGATGATTCCACTGATGAAGCCCGCAATGTGCGCCCAGAAAGCTATCCCACCGACCTGCCCCGCACCTGACAAGAGCGCCTGAGTCCCGCTCAAGAATTGTAATATGAACCAGAATAATAGGTAAACTACCGCCGGTATCTCGAAGAAGAGTGGGTAAAAGAATATTGGCATCAATACGAGGATACGCGCCCCCGGGAACAGGATAAAATACGCACCCATCACTCCGGCGATTGCGCCGCTCGCACCTATGGTCGGGATGGGGGAGGAATGATATAGAACCATGTTTGCAGCACTGGCAATCAGTCCGCACAAAATGTAAAATATAGGGAAACGGAAATGTCCCATACGGTCTTCCACATTATCCCCGAAAATCCAGAGCGCCCACATGTTTGCAATGAGGTGGAACCAGCCGCCGTGCAGAAACATGGAGGTGAAAAGCGGCAGGGGCGTCCGATGCGGATAGCCCATATACTCAGCCCAGCCGGGACGGAAAAATCTCGCCGGCACCACGCCCCACACATACAGGAATCGGTTCAGCGCATTTGGCGGCAGGTTCAACTGGTAAATAAAGACCAGCACATTTGCAATGATGATAATGACAGTCATCACCGGCGCATGTCTTGACTTGATGGTGTCCTTAATAGGAATCATGGGTTAGATGCCCCTGTTTAGAATCCGATATAATTCCATATTAAAAAAATCGCCGGGTGCAATAAAAAAAGTCTTGCACATATCATACGGGTTTATTAATACAGGCGATAAATCGGGTTTGAGTTTTGGCAAATAGTCGGGGGTGAACAAATGGAGGTTCAGTTTCCAGAATCACAGGTTTTCAAATCCTCGCAAGCCAAGATTAGCTGGGCGCAGAATCTTGCGCTGAGGCATTTTAATCTGCCCGTTGTGCCTGTGTGCCAGACGGATGACATCTCCTGCGGACTCTGCTGCCTGCGCATGGTCATGCTTTATCACGGGAAGGATGTCACTCTGGAACACCTGAAAGAGATAATGCCTCCGCATCAGGAAATTGGGCTTTATGACTCCCAGGTCGGGCTTGCGGCAATGAAACTGGGCTTCACCGTCACCATCTTTTCGTATAACTACAGGATCTTTCACCCGCTCTGGAACCATCTCGATAGTGAGGAACTTATTCAAAAACTTCAATTGAAAAAGAGGATTGATAATTCACCTCAACTTGCCTTTCCAGTGGAAAGCTATATTGAGTTTTTGAAGGGCGGCGGAAACCTCTTATTTTATCCCCTCTCCAAGGAAATGGTGCTTGCACATTTCGACCATGAACTTCCCCTCATCGTGGCGCTTGACATGAGTTTCCTGTATGACTGCGCTGACTTTCAGGATGAAATTACCAACTCCCGCCCCACCCATTTTGTCGTCCTGCATGGGTATGACCTCGGGCGTAACACATTTGATGTCACCGACCCCTGGTATAACATCCCCTTCCCGCATGAAAACGGACATTATCTCCTCGATGCCGACCGAATCATCAATGCCATCATGATAGCCCAGGACAAGCACGACTCCGCCGTGATTGTCATCCAGAAAAAGGCGGAAAGTCCTTGATTATCCTCGTAACGCGCAATTGAATATTATCGGTTGACAAACAGTGACTTCCACATAGGATTTCATATACGAACGGATGTATGGAAAAGGATGCTGAAAATTAAAATACTTTTATCACAAGCCATTGTGGAATTTTCTGAAGGGGTTGAGTGAATATGAGCAAAACGAAGGGGATTGTGGTTGCATTTTTTATTATTGCTGTGCTGGTGGCATTGTCAGTGGGGGGGGCTTATCTTGTGACTGCCGCAAGGCAGAAAAAGGCGATGAATGAGCTCCAGAACGCCAAAGACCTCCTCGCCAACCAGAAGACGGAAGTCGCTTTCAAACTCCTGAAGGAACATATTGTCAGGTATCCAAAAGGTCCCACAACGGCGGAAGCCCTTTTCCTGTTGGGAAAAATCCAGCTTGACGAGAAGCCCGATTCCCCCGATGCCATCGCCCTCTTTGAGCGCATCCTCAATGATTTCCCCAATTCACCTTACTCCGGACAGGCGATGTATTACAAGACCCTCAGCCTGCTCAATGAGCGACCCTTCAAGGAGGAGACCATAACCATTTTTGAGCAATTGACTAAAAATCCGGAGAGGAATAAGCAGGCGGCGTCTGTGGCGGAGTTCGGGCTTGCACTCGATGAACTTGATTCAAGAAACCCCTCTCAGGCAAAATCCAGAATGGATGCACTCCTTGAGCGCACTATCCCCAATGAACTTTGCTCACGCATCGAGGATGCCCTTGGCGAACTCAATCTCCGCATGCTCTTTTCCCAGGAGTTGTATGGCGATGACCAGACACATGAGATGAAAACGGGTGAATACCTTTATAATCTTGCCAGGAAATACCACGTCACTCTGGAGCTCCTGATGAAAGCCAATAATATAACCGACCCCAAACGGATGCAGACCGGGCAGAAGCTCAAGGTCCCCAAGGTCTCCTTCAGTATTGTTGTGGATAAAAATACAAACACCCTTACACTCCTTAACGATGGCAAATTCTTCAAGAAATACCGCGTGAGGACGGGCGCTTATGAAAACCAGACCCCCGTCGGGGAGTATAAAATCCAGAACAAAAAGATTAACCCCGCATGGGTGAATCCGCGCACACTCAAGATGTATAAGGGTGGTGACCCGGAAAATGAACTGGGCAACCGCTGGTTGTCCTTCAAGGATGACAGGCTTGGCATTCATGGCACCATCAAGCCTGAGACAATCGGTTATTATTCTTCCTATGGCTGCATCGGGATGTACAAGGCGGAAGTTGAAGAACTTTACGACCTCATCACTGTGGGGACTCCCCTCAAGATTGTGGGGCAGATGAATCCCAAGATTGTCGAAAAATCCAAGGCGCTCGGGTTCAGAGATTGAGGATTTGGAACGGATGCACATTCTGGAGTGTGACACAATATCCCTATACCTGATGGTTGACTCTTTATGAATGATATGAGAATCATCTGTATCATACCTGCGCGTTACGCCTCAACCCGTTTTCCGGGGAAACCGCTTGCCCCGCTTTGCGGCAAGCCCATGATTCAGTGGGTTTATGAGTGCGCAAGGTCGGCGCGCATGGTCCAGAAGGCTTATGTCGCAACGGATGACCGCCGCATCCATGATGCCGTCAGCGCCTTTGGCGGTAACGCCGTGATGACTTCCGGCAATTATCAGTCCGGCACTGACCGCATTGCGGATGTGGTGAAGAATATGGAGTGTGACATTGTTGTGAATCTCCAGGGGGATGAACCTGCCATGAACCCCGAGACCATCGACCTTGCGGTGAAGGCGCTCATTAGCGACCCCGTATGTGACATCTCCACCGCCATGGTCAGGATAAGGGATGAAAATATTTATCTCTCGCCAAATGTTGTAAAGGTGGTCTGTTCCCTTGACGGACAGGCTTTATATTTTTCCCGTTCCCCGATTCCCTCCCGCGCACGTGCCGGAGGAAAGACGGAATATGAGCGCTTCTTCGGATACAAACACCTTGGACTTTATGTTTACCGGAAGGACGCCCTTCTATCATTTCCCACCCTGCAACCCACATTTCTTGAAAAACTGGAATGTCTGGAGCAACTTCGCTTCCTTGAATATCATTACAAAATCAAGGTGGTGGAAACCCCTCACGACTCCATCGGTGTGGACACTCCGGAAGACCTGAAGGCGCTGGAGGCGCGCATAAAAGGCGGATGCGGGGATGATGTGTGCGGACAGGGAAGAAAGGTTTCATCGCATGATTGAGGTTGTTCCATGATGAAATATATTTTTATAACGGGCGGTGTGGTTTCATCTCTGGGCAAGGGAATCTGCACCGCCTCCATTGGATGCCTTCTTGAGGCGCGAGGGTTCAAGGTCACCATGCTGAAGTTTGACCCTTACATCAATGTGGACCCCGGCACCATGAGCCCGTTTCAACATGGTGAGGTCTTTGTCACCGATGACGGTGCGGAGACAGACCTTGACCTTGGTCATTATGAGCGCTTCACCTCTGCCATTATGAGTCAGAATAATAATGTCACCACGGGTCAGATTTACAGCTCAGTCATTGCCAAGGAGCGCAGGGGTGAATACCTTGGGCGCACCGTTCAGGTGGTTCCGCACATCACAGATGAAATCAAATCGCGCATTTATATGCTTGGGAAGAAGTTGAATGTGGATGTAGTCCTGACTGAGGTTGGCGGCACTGTGGGCGATATTGAAGGATTACCGTTTCTGGAGGCTATCAGGCAGATTCCCTTTGAGGTCGGGCGGGAGAATTGTCTTTACGTCCATCTCACACTGGTTCCCATGATTCATGCGGCTGGTGAGATGAAAACCAAGCCCACACAGCATAGTGTCAAGGAGCTTCGGGAGATAGGCATTCAGCCCGACCTTCTGGTATGTCGCACGGAGAAGCGCTTCAGTGAGGCTGCGCGCGATAAGATTGCACTCTTCTGCAATGTCAGCAGGGATGCCGTCTTTCAGGCGCTTGACCTGGGGGAAATCTATGAGATTCCCCTCATGTTCCATGAGCAAAATCTTGACGATATCATAGTAAAAAGGCTTGGACTTCAGGGGAATCCTCCCGACCTTGCCTCCTGGAGGGAGATGGTCGAGCGCGCAAAGAATCGCACAGAGCGCATCCCGATTGGCGTCGTGGGGAAATATATTGAACTCCAGGATTCCTACAAGAGCATCTATGAAGCGCTTCGCCACGCCGGATTTGCCAATAATGTGATAGTTGAGTTGGTCAAGATTGATGCCGAATCCCTGAATGGAGACATACTTGAGGAGACGCTCAACAAGGTTGCGGGGATTCTGATACCGGGCGGGTTTGGCATCCGTGGGATTGAGGGCAAAATCAGGGCGGCACGCTACAGCAGGGAGAAAAAGATACCGTTTTTCGGCATCTGCCTCGGGATGCAGTGCGCACTGATAGAATTTGCCCGCAATGTCTGCCTGCTGGAGCGCGCAAACAGTCTTGAGTTCGACCCTGAAACGCCCAATCCTGTGGTCTCAATGATGGAGGAGCAGAAAAAGATTATAAATCTGGGCGGCACGATGCGCCTGGGAGCCTTTCCCTGCATTCTCAGGGAGGGGACATTTGCCGCCGCGGCTTATGGAGGTCCACAGATAATCTCCGAGCGGCACCGCCATCGCTTTGAGCTGAATAATAAATATTTGAGTCTCTTTGAGGAAAAGGGGCTGCGTGTGGCGGGGCTGTTTGGTGAGAGTAATCTTGTGGAGATTATTGAACTCGCAGACCATCCCTGGTTTGTGGGCGTCCAGTTTCATCCGGAGTTCAAGTCCCGACCGCTTGCCCCCCATCCATTATTCAGAGACTTTATACTGGCGGCGATGGTGAACAGGAGAAGTTGAAGAAGGCATGTAACAAACTATTGACAGTCATGCCGGTGGTTGTTTAAATTTATACTGAATTTGAGGGTTGAGCAATTTTTTTATCCGGTCATTTCCTAAATGAGCAAATACTCAAATCCTCAAATTCTCAAATCTCAGGTGAGGGGTTACACATGATGCGATGGATTGTCCTTCTGGGCGGTGTCCTTATTCTGCTTTTTGCTCAGGCGTATGCAAGGGATATGAAGCCACTCGAAGGTGGCGACCTGATTGTTATGGAGCGTGAGATGGATGCCCCCAGTCGCCAGGAGGGGATGGATATCGCCGCACGGGATGCCGTACAGAGTTGTGTTGGTCGGGTCTATTATTCCGAGCAGATTGTCATAGCCCGTCCGCTGCTTGAAAAATATATCGATAGTTATTACAAGAAATATATCTTTACCGTTGTTGTGGATTCTCAAAAGCAGATTGGTGACAGAATTCATCTCACACTGAAGGTTTTTGTCAACTATACCCGGCTTCTCAAGGACCTTGAGGAGAAACGATTTTTCTTCAGACCGAATGTGCGTCCCCTGTTTATTGTCTTTCTAAAGGAGACGTTGGATAATGAGTCAGCCACATATAAGGATGGATGGGAGACTGTCCGCAGCTCCTGGAGAGACCTCACAGGTCAGCGCCTGCCGGAGACTGAAATAACCGCCCCAATGTCCAATGTGAATGTGGTGGGCCCCCCCTCCCTGCTGGCAGAGGCAATCAGGAGCGCACAGAAAAACGGCGCGGAGATTATCATCACCGGTGAGTCATCCACGGTGCGTGAAAAGAGGGAGGAAATATATTACGACACTTATGCCTTTTATCGCACCAATGTTACCCTGAAAATCATTCGTGCCGATACGGGGAGTATTCTGGATGAGGCAACGGCGACCAGCCTTGCCGGCAGCACCATGCAGAGCCAGGCAATAAATCTCTCCATCGTCAACGCTGTCAGAAAGGCGGTTTTCCAGCTGGCGGAATATTATCAGAGTAACTGGGACAAAATTGTCCGCAACAAAGGAGATTATCTCCTGATGTTCACCGGCGTCTCCGATGAAAAACTGGAACTGATTAAAAAGAGACTTTCCTCCCTTGATGAATCGGCGGCGGTATATGTCAAAAGCTTTTATGCCGATACGGCGGTTGTGAACCTCGTTTATAAAGGGAACCGTCAACTGCTCAAGGATGCCATCGAAGGCTCATCCTATCCACGGATGCATATCATCAAGGAGGAAGGCAGCAATTTCGAAGTGCAGATAAAGAATTGAACAATTTCTCAGTATCTGATATTATCGATTAATCGCGTTTTGCCGAACCGGGCGGCAATGGCGATGAGTGTATCATCCTTTTTCACCATGTTCATGCCTTCAAGGCTTTCCATTGAGACAATCTCAACATAATCAATACGTCCGTGTTTTGTCTTTTCAATCTCGCCGCGGATGAATTGTTTCAAGATTGCGGCGTCAGTTATGCCCTCTTTAATAATCATGCGTTTTGCCTGAGATAGTGAGCGGGAGAGGATGATCGCCTCCTCCTTTTCCTCCGGCGTCAGATATATGTTGCGCGAGCTCATGGCGAGTCCGGTTGCACAATGTTGAACAATTTCAGCACAATAGTGGCGACGCCGCGGAAGTGGGTCGGGCGCGTGGCACCGCAGAGAATATTCCCCCAGCCCTCCACCTCAACATAGGTGCGGCAGCCCTCCGGATACATGTCATTTTTATCCGGCGCGAACATGACATCCACCGACACGCCTTCCGCCATGCGGCAGTCCCGTTCAAAATCGCGCGGATATGCGGCGAAGTCCTCACCGGGCGCAAATTGGGTTGGATTGACAAAATTGCTGACAACCACAAGGTCGGCGTGTTTGCGGGCAAGACGCATGAGGGAAAGGTGCCCTTCGTGCAGAAATCCCATCGTTGGCACAAGTCCGATGCGCTGTCCCTTTCGTTTTGCCGAGAGGGCGAATTTCTGCATCCCGGATGGATTTCTGATAATTTCCATGTTTTTACCGCCTTTTCGTGAATCAGGCTTCACACATGGTTAATTCTAAAATCTTTTTTTGAATGAACGGGCTCTATTTTAATGCTGCACCTGCGCCGCCGTTGCGGGTCTATTCAGCCGCTCCCATTCGGCAGGTGTCTTATAAAGCGGGAATAGAACGGACATGAGGAACAGCCCGATGAATATCATCACCCAGATATACACGAGAAGCTTTTTAGTGAGCTTGATTACATCCTCATTGATGTAGTTGGCAATCCAGACGTTGTGGGTATTTGTGGGGTCGCAGACGCCCTGCATGGCGCCCGTTGTAATGAAGATACCCATGACTGCTGCGGCGGAAAGGGGACTCTGGTTGTAAATCAGCATCGCCAACCCCAGTCCGAGTCCGTAAAGGTTCAAAGGTCCGCGATAGAGCGCCAGAGGCGCGCACAGACCAAAGACCATGATGTAAGGGAGACGGGTCGAGGGAATTATGGAGCGTATCAGCGGTTCCAGATAATGGCTCACAGCCGGATGTTTGACGGCATTCAAGAGCATTCCGATTCCTATCATGAGAAGGACGGCGGGCATGACACTTTCAGCGCCCTCAATCATGGACTTTGTCAGCACCTTGATATTATTCCCGTCCTTTTCCCATGTGGTCACAAGGCAGAAAATAATGCCGGCAATAAAGGCGGGGATGAATTCCCACGCGCCGATGTATGTGTCCCAGAAGTTCGCCGCCTTCGAAAGAACACCAATCACCGCATCCAGCCAGTAAGACCACCCGCTAATCCACTGCGTCAGGTCTATAAAGGTCTTGAATCTGAACACCAGCAGGATGGGAATGATGGGTGAGAGGAGGGCGACAGGATGAACCTTTTTCCACTCCTCGCCGGTCTCAGTGGCGGCGACCGAAAAGTAGCGGCGGCGACGCCTCCCGCGTGTATTAAGAATAATGAAAAGGCAACCTGTCCCCAGATAAAGCACAATCATGACCAGCGCCGCAAGCTGTATCTTGCCCGTTCCCACGCTGAGGGATGCCTGATAAAGCGCCCAGTTCCCCGGATTGAAAGAACCGCCGGCGCACAGCCCGAGCAGAATCACGCCGCCCGCCACAAGTGGCTCAATCCCCAGTGACATCATGATTGGTAGGATGATGGTTCCTATCATGATGATTGCACCCAATCCGCCAAGGGTGGTGAATAAAAGGAAACAGACAAACATCATAACGATAGCCACAATGACGGGATTGTCACCCGCCAGTTCTGCGGCATACCTGATAAATGTCTCCGCAATCTTCTTGTCCTTCACAAGGATTGCAAGCATTCCTCCGAACATTGCCACGGTATAAGCCGAGTGAAGGAAAAGCGCCCCATCGCCCAGGATGTCTTTGATTACAACCTTAGTGCTGAGGCATGCAAAAATCTGCCCGAGGATGGAAAAACTCATAATCCTCTCCAGACCCCGGAAATTGATGATAAGGATGGCAAGAAGGGCAAGGAGCGCACCCAGAATTGCACCGCTGACAGACATCTTCTTCCGGGATGCAAGGAGAACCAGCGCTGACACAATCACAAGCCATAAAGCCTTGCTCCACAGTAAAAATACAAAGGCTTCCTCCCCCATGAATTTCATGAGGAGATAAAACATCTCCACATACCGCACAGTTCCGATGATGGCGAAGAGAAATGCCATGAGGGGGAGCGCAAGGAGGGCTGCAATCTTTCGCGTGTACATCCCCGTCATCATGGCAAGGAACACAAATAGCATCAAAAGACCGGGTAAATATTCCGTTATAAATGTGACAAACATATTCATCTCCTGTCTTGATTAACGCATATGTTAAAACGATTGAATGGAGAGGGAATATTTGTTGTCAATCCAGATTTTGCACTGACGGCATAACATGGAGCTGACAGGTGAAATTTTAAAATAAATTTTATCCATTGTGAAAATAATCAGGGGAGGTCGCCCTGAAGACCTCCCCCATGAAAAATTGCCATGTGCAAATTTATGTTATGTCTCACACCTTGAAGAACTTGACGCTCAATACATCCTTGAGTTTGCCAATCTCCCGGATGATGTCACTGGTGATTTCCTGGTCGGTGTTGATAATGGTCATGGCATCCCCGAGAGGCTTTGAGCGTCCCCAGGTCATGTGGGCGATATTGACGGCGTGATTGCCGAGGATGGTCGCCACGGCGCCGATTATGCCCGGAACGTCCTTGTTCTTGATGACCAGCATATTGCCTTCGGGGAAGGCATTAAAGTGACGGTCGTTGAGGATGACAATCCTCGGCATATCCTTTGTGTAAAGGGTGCCGGAGACCTTGTGCCTCTCGCCGTTTTCCATCTCTGTCTCAACGGAAATCAGGTTGGCATACTGGTGGCTGGATGTGCTCTTGGATTCAATCAACTCGATGCCCCGCTCCTTTGCAAGGTTCATGGCATTGATGTAATTGACCGAGAGGTCGGTCACCGGTTCGAGGAATCCCTTGACCACGGCGGTTGTGAGCGGTGCGAGTGGATAATCGAGGATGCCACCGCTATACCAGCAGTTGATTTTGGAAACGCGGGAATCGGCGTAGCTGGAGGCGAATTTCCCCAGTCTTTCCGCCAAGTCCAGATATGGACGCATGGCGCGCAGGAGTTCCGGGTCGATGGACGGGGCATTCACAGCGTTGATGACCTCGCCGCCTTTCAGGTATGTGACAATTTGCACGGCAACCTGTAGTGCGACCTTTTCCTGCGCCTCCACCGTTGCGGCGCCCAGGTGTGGCGTGAGAAGTATCTTGTCGCACTTTCTAAGAGGGGAGTCCTCCGGCAGCGGCTCCGCTGAGAAGACATCCAGAGCCGCCCCTGCAATCCGTCCCTCATTAATTGCCTTCAGGAGGGCATGCTCATCAATGATTCCGCCGCGCGCGCAGTTAATAATCCTGCAGTTCTTCTTCATATACTTAAACTGCTCCTCGCCGATGATTCCCTTGGTTTTTTCCGTCAGCGGGGTGTGAATGGTGATAAAATCGGACTCCTTGATAATCTCCTCAAGCGTGGCGTTGACCATTCCCAGTTTCTGAATCTCCTCAGGGGAGACGCCCGGGTCAAAGCAGATAACGCGCATATCAAAGGCGAGTGCGCGCCTGGCGACAGCCTTCCCGATGCGTCCCAGTCCAATGACACCCAGGGTCTTGCCGTACAGCTCCACGCCGGTGAGGGCTTTCTTCTCCCACTTTCCCTCCTTCATGGTCTTATCCGCCCTTGCGATGTTGCGGGAGAGGTCCATGAGCATACTCATTGTGTGTTCGGCGGCGGAGATGGTGTTGCCATCCGGTGTGTTCATGACGATAATGCCACGTCGGGTGGCGGCGGGGACATCGACGTTATCCACGCCAACGCCGGCACGTCCCACCACCTTTAAATTCTTTGCCTTTTCCAGAACGGACGCCGGGACCTTTGCCCGGCTGCGCACCACAAGGGCATCAAATTCGGGAATAATCCCCGCCATCTCATCGGGTGTGATTTCAGGTTTATAGACGACCTCGAAATTCCCGCCGTCTTTCAGGATTTGCAATCCCTCATCGGCAATCTTATCCGCGACTAAAATCTTCATAATTCCCGCTCCTTTATAATAAAATCACAAGGGTTTTAAAGTCATCAATGATTGTCAGCATGGTGGGAATCCTTTTAACTTGCATAGAGGACTTTGAGTGCGGCGCGAATGCCGGCACCATCCTCAAACTTATACCCCAGTTCTTTGAGCGTCAATTCAAGGGCGCAGATGGCAGTTGTGGCGTCAAAAACCGTGGCGTATCCCAGCGTGGCAATGCGGATGACCTTTCCTTTAAGTTGCTCCTGACCACCGGCAATCGTTACACCGTATTTATCGCGCAGGACCTTCGTGATGGCTTCGCCATCAATGCCCGCAGGCACTTTGATCGGAGTAACCACATGCGAGGGTGATTTGGAGTAAATTTCCAGCCCGATTGCCCTGCAGCCCGCCTGAATGGCTCTGGAGAGCCTCGCATGACGAGCCCAGATGTTATCCATCCCTTCCTTCCTGATCATCTCAAGTGATTTGTCTAAGGCAAAAATCAGGGAGACCGCCGGGGTATATGGTGTTGTCTTCTTCTCAAGATTCTTCAGATATGCCTTGAGGGAGAAATAATAGCATGCCGACCTGGCTTGCTTCGCCATCTCCCGGGCGCGCGGGCTGACACTTAGAAAGGCAAGTCC
>JAPLSR010000229.1 GCA_026398545.1 Candidatus Sumerlaeota bacterium
ATAAATGTGCGACCGACATAATGACTGCGAATAAGTCCAAGGCCAAACGGTATGCCGGACTTCTGGGCATAACCGATGGCGGCGGGGTTGGATGAATCCGGCACGGCAACCACTACATCTGCAGCCGCGGGCTGTTCCACGGCAAGTTCCTCGCCAAGACGACGCCGGATGTCATAAACGCTTTTGCCTTCAACAATGCTGTCCGGACGGCAGAAATATATGAATTCAAATACACAAAAGGTTTGTTCCACCGATGCAAAGGGGAGCTCGTGTGAAATCCTGCCGTTTTCTATCTTGATAATCTCGCCCGGTCTCAGTTCCCGTAAGAGTTGCGCGCCGATTATATCCAGGGCGCATGATTCTGAGGCAAAGATGGTGGCTCCATCCAGTGTGCCAAAACATAAAGGGCGGAATCCCTTTGGTTCCCGCATGGCATAAAGGACGTCATCGTGCAAAAGGACAATGGAATATGCCCCCTTGAGTCGTATCAGTGAGGAATAAAGCGCCTCCTCAAAATCATTGGATGTTGAATGGGCGATGAGGTGCAAAAGCATCTCGCTATCAGTTGTGGTCTGAAATATGGCGCCGCGCCTCTCCAGTTCCTCCTTCAACTGCACAGCGTTGGTGAGGTTCCCATTATGCGCAATGGCAAGATTACCGCCCTTATATTTAACAATGATGGGCTGGGCGTTTTTATTAACCACTGAGCCGGTTGTGGAGTAACGCACATGCCCGATGGCGATGTTGCCGGTGAGGCGTTGCAGGGTCTCACGATTGAAAACATCGGATACAAATCCCGGTCCAATCTGGGTGTGCATGTGAATGCCATCGGTGGTGACAATCCCCGCGCTCTCCTGTCCCCTGTGCTGCAATGCATACAGTCCCAGATATGTGAGATTAGCCGCCTCCGGATGCCCCGCCACAGCCATAATGCCACATGCCTCATGCGGAATCTCATGAAATGAGTAATTCATATCTAACTCACAAAGAGAAAGATTCATAAGCCTTAATCAATTCCGAAACGGAAACAGAAAAAACATCTTTCACACTTAAACAAGCGCCGCCAACCTGTCCAATCTTTTGCGCCGGAACGCCGGCATGCTCGGCGCCTGATAAAATTCCCTTCTCATACTCCGGCGCACAGGTGATGACAATACGTGTCGGCTCCTCGGAAAAAAGTTCGATTGCCGGCGTCACGCCGCGTGGAAGTGTAATCTCCGCACCATGCGTGGAAGATGATATCGCACATTCCGCCAGCGCCACTGCCAGTCCTCCCTCGCTTACATCCTGGGCGCTCCTGACCCATCCTCGTCTGATGATGCTCAGTAAAAATTCCTGAAGCCTTCTTTCCGCTGCAAGATGAAGCAGGGGGCATGGACAAGCTGACATTGCCGCCTGTCACCGGTGTATTAAGTGCCCGGCAGGCGTCACCAATCCCAAGCACTGCCTGTTCAAACTGATAATAAATATCCGGTTTTGTAGGATTGCCAAAGTTCAGGCAGTTTGTGATGGCAAGCGGTTGCGCACCGGCGCAGACAACGTTCCGAGCCGCCTCTGCCACTGCCATTGCCCCTCCCACCCGGGGTGAAAGATAGACCATCAGCCCGTTACAATCGGTTGAAAGGGCTATATGTTTCTTCGTTCCCTTGATACGCAGAACAGCCGCGGAGGCTCCCGGTCTCACAACAGTGTTCAGCTGAACCATGTGGTCATACTGTTCATAAATCCAGCGTTTGCTTCCGATGGTCGGTGTGGCAAGCAGGTCAAGGAGAATTTGAGAGCAGTCAGCGGGGGCGAAAAATTTCTCGGGGATGAACCGCTCAATTGAATTCAGGTAGTCCGGTCGTCTTGAGAGCGGGGCATATTCCGGCGCCTCGGTTGAAATCTGGGAGGCTGGAATTTCAGCCACAACACGTCCTTTGTGATGAACACGCATCACCCCATCCGTTGTCACCTTTCCCAGGATGCTCCAGGGGAGGTCCCATTTTTCAAGGATACTTCGAGCCGCCTCCAACATTGCCTTCGGCACAATTGCAAGCATGCGTTCCTGTGATTCGGAGAGCATGATTTCATAAGCGCTGAGATTATCCGAGCGCTGAGGAACCTTATCAAGGTCAATTTCCACGCCACATCCGCCGCGTCCAGCCATTTCGCAGGATGAACAGGTGAGTCCGGCGGCGCCCATGTCCTGAATAGCCTCCACAACATGCCCTTTGATAAGTTCAAGCGTCGCCTCAAGAATCTTCTTGCCCATGAAAGGGTCGCCCACCTGGACGGCAGGTCGGCGCTCCTCTGATTTGTCGCTCAATTCCTCAGAGGCAAATGTTGCGCCGTGAATACCATCGCGCCCTGTGAGATTGCCGTAATAAACAACCAGACTGCCCGGCGTTCGGGCACAGGCAAGGGTCAGGTCTTCCTTCCTCATCAAACCCACGCACATGACATTTACCAGCGGATTCCCATTATACTTATCCGCAAAATAGACGTCTCCCGCCACGGTGGGAACGCCTACACAGTTGCCGTAATCTGCAATGCCTGAGATGACGCCGGTGATGATATAGCGGTTGTGCGGGATTGCAGGGTCGCCAAATCGCAGTGGGTCAAGAAGGGCGATGGGGCGCGCGCCCATGGTAAAGATATCGCGCAGGATGCCTCCGATGCCTGTTGCCGCACCCTGATAAGGCTCCACAGCGGAGGGATGATTGTGGGATTCAATCTTGAAGCAGATGGCATATCCATCGCCGATATCCACAACGCCGGCATTTTCACCGGGTCCCTGAATCACGCATTCGCCCGTGGTGGGCAAGGTGCGCAGCATCTTTTTGGAATTCTTGTAAGAGCAGTGCTCACTCCACATAACGGAAAAGATGCCGAGCTCTGTAAAGGTCGGTTCGCGCCCCAGAATCTTCAGTAATTTCTCATACTCCTCCGCGGAGATTCCATGGCTTATGACAAGTTCGGATGTAATGCGCGGTTCTTTCATTTTAATTCTGAATGATTGACTGAAATATCAAGAGTCCATCTTTGTCACCAAGGACAGCCTCACTGCATCGCTCCGGATGCGGCATCATACCCAGCACATTTCCCGCCTCATTGATGATTCCGGCAATATTATCCAGAGAACCGTTGGGATTGGATTCGGAAGTCACCGCTCCCTCTTTGTCGCAATAGCGAAATACAA
>JAPLSR010000049.1 GCA_026398545.1 Candidatus Sumerlaeota bacterium
ATTATCATCGGCAGGAAGGGGGCGGAGATTGAGACCCTCCGTAAGAACCTGGAGTCCATGACCAAGAAAAGGAGTTTTATAAATATTAATGAGATACGCAAGCCTGACCTTGTTGCCCAGCTGGTGGCTGAGAACGTGGCGGCACAGCTCCTGCGACGCATCAGTTTTCGCCGTGCGATGAAAAAGTCCATTCAGGCAACCATGAAGGCAGGGGGGCATGGAATCCGCATCAACTGCAAGGGTCGCCTGGCAGGCGCCGAAATGTCGCGCATGGAATGGTTCCGGGAGGGGCGTGTCCCACTGCACACCCTGCGGGCAGATATCGATTACGGTTTGGCCGTCGCCCACACAAAATATGGCGCCATTGGTGTTAAAGTCTGGATCTTCATGGGAGAGATATTTGCCAAGAAGACAGAAACAGAGATTACCAAAGAAGCGGAGGCGTAAATAGAGATGCTGGTTCCGAAGAGAGTCAAGCACCGAAAGGTTCACAAGGGCAAGATGCATGGAAAGGCATATCGTGGGGGGCAACTCAGCTTTGGAGAATACGGGCTCAAGGCGACCACCTGCGGGTGGGTTTCCAATCGCCAGATTGAAGCGGCGCGCGTGGCTATCATGCGCAAGGTGAAACGCGGCGGCAAGTTGTGGATTAATGTCTTTCCGGATAAGCCCATCACGAAGAAACCGCCTGAGACACGTATGGGCGGCGGAAAGGGCAACCCGGAGGGCTGGGTGTGTGTTGTCAAGCCGGGACGCATCCTTTTTGAGATTGAGGGGATACCCGAAGAGCTTGCCCGCGAGGCATTTGACAGGGCTGCACACAAACTCTCAGTCAAGACAAAGTTTGTCACCCGTGAGCTTTTCTGAAAAGACTTGAGCCGGCTTCGCCAAAGCAGCCTTGAATTTGGCTGCGACGGCTGAATAGGAGGAATGGTCAGTGAAGATACAGGAGCTTCGCAATCTGCCCGTGGAGGACCTGATTATGAGGCTGAATCAGCTCAGGGAGGGCTTGTTCAAGGCGCGTGTCCGTGCCGCAACCAAGGAACTGGACAATGTCATGATTATCAGTAACACGCGACGTGATATAGCGCGTATTTTAACCGTCCTGCGCCAGAAAGGCATCAAGACATAAGCATAGCTTGGCGGGGGAAAAACAGGGGAGGCTTTTTCATGGAGGAAGAGAAAAAGAAAAGAAGGTATAAGATCAGAATCGGGCGTGTTGTAAGCAACAAGATGGATAAAACAGTCGTGGTCGCCATTGACCGACTTGTGCTTCATCCAAGATACAACAAAAGGGTGCGAAGGACCAAGAGGATTTACGCCCATGACAAGGGAAATCAGTGCCGGATAGGTGATATGGTTCGTGTGACGGAGTCCCGACCTCTCAGCCGTCTGAAGAGATGGCGGGTGATGGAAATACTTGAGCGCATGAAGTAAGCATCTCTCACACTATTTGATGTGTTTGAAGTAGAGATAGAGGGAAAGACAAGCAATGATACAGGAATACACGATCTTGAATGTTGCGGATAATACGGGCGCGAAAAAGTTGCGTTGTTTCCGCGTCCTGGGCGGCAGTGGGCGGCGGTATGCCCACGTGGGTGATGTGATTCTCTGCTCGGTCCGCATTGCCGCCCCTGATGGAATTGTGAAAAAAAAGGCAAAGGTCCGTGCCGTCATTGTCCGCACCGTCAAGGAGGTGCGTCGTGAAGACGGCTCTTACATTCGATTTGATGACAATGCGGCGGTAATCGTAAATGCACAGAATGAGCCGGTGGGAACCCGCATCTTCGGAGCGGTTGCCCGTGAGTTGCGTAAGAAGAATTTTACAAAGATTATTTCCTTAGCACCGGAGGTCATCTGACGGGCGGGATTTGCCGACTTCGCCAAAGCAGTCTTGAATTGGCTGCGACGGCTGAATGGGAGGTGAAGAGGGCATGTCATTCAGGATTAGAAAGGAAGACCGGGTTCTGATTCTTACCGGTAATGCCAAGGACAAAGGCAAGACTGGTAAAGTCCTGCGTGTTTCTCCCTCCCAGGAGAAGGCGATTGTGGAGAATGTGAATTTCATCACCCAGCACAAACGCACCCGTGACCCCAGTAAACCGGGCGGACGTGTGACAAGGGAGGCGCCGGTTCCACTCTCCAAACTCATGTTGATCTGTCCCAAGTGCAATCGTCCCACGCGCGTCGGCGCCAAGGTCTTTGAGGATGGCTCCAAGGTGAGGATTTGCAAGAAGTGCAATGCCGAGATTTAATGTTATGAGGTTGTTTGCATCGGGGTGATATCAAAAGGAGTTAAGAGGGTATGCCAATACCACGGCTTCTTGAATTATACCGCAAGGAAGTTGTCCCCGCTATGATGAAGCGGTTCAACTATAAGAATGTGATGCAGGTGCCGCGACTTGCGAAAATTGTAGTGAACATGGGTGTGGGGGATGCGGCGAGGGATATTAAGGAGCTTGATGCCGCCCAACAGGAACTGGCGCTTATAACGGGACAGAAACCCAAAGTCACACGCTCCACCAAATCCATATCCGCATTCAAGGTGCGCAAAGGGAATCCCGTTGGATGCTGTGTCACGCTTCGCGGGGCTTACATGTATGAATTTCTTGACCGCCTGATAAATGTGGCAATTCCGCGTATTCGTGACTTCCGCGGATTGCCGCCGGATGATTTTGATGGACGCGGGACCCACAGCATGGGAATCAAGGAACACCTCATTTTTATGGAACTTGATTATGACAAAGTCTCAAAGACAAGAGGGATGAATATCACCACCGTAACGAACGCAAAGACGGATGAGGAGGCGCGGGAGCTCTTGCGACTCTTCGGCATGCCGTTCAGAGAGCGGTGATTCTGGAGGTAAGGTCATGGCAAGGCTTTCTCTCAAAGTGAAGGCGCAACGCAAGCCAAAGTTCAAGACGAGAAGATATAATCGTTGCCCACTTTGCGGAAGATCGAGGGCATTCCTGCGCAGATTCCGCATGTGCAGGATTTGTTTCAGAGCACTCGCCAGCAAGGGGCAGATACCTGGCGTCACTAAGTCCAGCTGGTGAGAATTTATGAAGGGGAGAGAATGACAAATGAGCGTGAGTGACCCCATTGGGGATATGCTGACCCGAATCCGCAATGCCAATAAGATGTGCATGGATTATGTGGATATTCCGGCTTCAAAGATGAAAATTGCCATTGCGCGGATTCTGAAAGAAGAGGGGTTTATCAAGTATTACAAGGTCACACGAAACAATACCCAGGGCACCATCAGGGTGTTTCTCAAGTTTGGGTCGGAACGTGAGCCGGTGCTGAACGGTCTTGTGCGTGTCAGTAAACCCGGTCTCAGGAAATATGTATCTAAAGATGATATCCCACATGTCCTGGGCGGGCTGGGCATCAGCGTTATCTCCACATCCCAGGGAATCCTGACGGACAGGGAATGCCGACGCAAAAAGATAGGTGGGGAGGTCATCTGCAATATCTGGTAAGGAGACAACCGTTTCAGGCAAAGCAGGAGGAAGAAGGTCGTGTCAAGGATTGGAAAGATTCCCATACAGGTGCCGAAAGAGGTCAAGTTGACCCTTGACGAGCGCAAGGTCACTGTCCAGGGCCCCAAGGGGACCCTTTTCCTTGAATGCAATGACAAGGTAGCCTTGCACATGGAAAATAATCAGGTCTTAGTGAAACGTTTCAGTGATGATAAGGCAAGTAAGGCAAGCCATGGATTGTATCAACGGCTTATCATTAACATGATTACCGGCGTGACGAAGGGTTACAGAAAAGAACTGGAGATTGTCGGAGTTGGATACAGGGCGCAGATGGAGGGTAGTGTCCTGACATTGCAGGTCGGGCTTTCCCACATCCCGCAGATTGTCCCTCCAGAGGGTATAAATATATCCGTCCCGAAACCCACACAGATTATTATTGAAGGGAGTGACAAGCAGAAGGTGGGACAGGTGGCTGCGGAAATCCGCAAGGTTCGTCCGCCAGAACCGTATCAGGGCAAGGGTATCCGTTACACAGGTGAGAGAGTCAGGAGGAAGGTCGGCAAGGCAGGGACAAAGTAATTTCAGTGAGAAACGGCAGAAGAAGATGAAAAGGTCAAAACAACTACGTGGGAAGATAAGGCACTGGAGAATCCGGAGAAAGATTCACGGGACGCCGGAGCGTCCCAGGGTGTGTGTGCACAAGTCTCTCAAGCACATCTATATCACTGTGCTGGATGATATCTCGCGGGAGGATGGGAGTGTAGCCATCTTAAATCTCACCACAAACAGCAAGTCTTTCAAAGAGGACGGGAAGAAATCCTTCCGGAATATCACAAGTGCGAAGAGGCTGGGTGAGATGGCTGGCAAGTCATTGCTTGAGAAGGGTATAAAAGAGGTGGTGTTTGACCGTGGAGGTTATCAATACCACGGGGGTGTGAAAGCAATTGCCGAGGCAATTCGGGAATGCGGGGTAAAAATTTAGGGTTTTTGCTTCAGGGGCGGAGCCGACGATTCGCTCTCATTCCTGAAACGACAGGGAACAGGGGCTGAAGAATCGTGGGCTCGAACACCCGGAGCGCAGACCTATCTGTGAGCAGGAGTCTGAACAGTGGTAAGGATAAAATCAACCAGTTTGTTTGAGGGTGGGGATACGGAAGGTGTCTCAGAGATTGTATCCTCCGGGACAGTGGAGTTTCAGGAGAATGTCATCTTCCTGAACCGCGTGGCAAAGGTTGTCAAGGGTGGCAGACATTTCAGTTTCTGTGCCCTTGTTGCCGTTGGGGACAAGAAGGGTCTTGTCGGGGTCGGTTATGGCAAGGCAAATCAGGTTCCCGATGCCATCCGGAAGGGAGTGGAGGATGCAAGGAAGAATATTATCCGCATTCCTCTTCTGGGACGCACCATCCCTCATGAAGTGACGGGGATTTTCGGCGCTGCCCGCGTCATGTTGAAACCGGCAAGTGAAGGTACCGGTATCATTGCCGGTCCCGCTGTCCGCTCAGTTGTGGCACTGGCTGGAGTCAAAGACATCCTGACAAAATGTCTTGGCACCAATACGGCTCTGAATGTGGTGAAGGCAACCATGGCGGGTCTCAGGAGTCTTCAGGACCCTGCAAAGGTTGCCGAACGACGGGGCAAACCCGTTGAATTTATCCTTGGGAAAAAGCTGGCAGAGATTTACAACCAGACAAGGAGCGAAATGCTTGCTTCCCTGGGTCAGGCGGGTCAGCAGGCGCCCACCGTTGCCAAGCCGGCGGAGGAAAAACCGGAGGTGACGGCAGAGGTTGAGTCTGGAGACGAAACGGATGAGGAATTAATTGAGGATGGAAAACCTTCGGGGAAGAGACCGTCACGGAGGGTATCCAAGACAGGCGGAGTCTCCGACGCTCCAAAGCTTTAGCGACGGAGCGCGGAGCAGAAATAATCTGTCTCGGAAGGAATGTATTCAGTTCAATATTCAATGTATACATTGAGAGAAGACAATTTTCAACCGGCATCGGGAGTGAAAAAAGGTGGCAAAGGTAAGAATCACGCTGAAAAAGAGTCCCATCGGTCGTACGGAAAAACACAAGCTGACGGTGAAGGCGCTGGGGCTTGGAAAACTGAATTCCACGGTAGTCCATGAGGCAACCCCTCAAATCATGGGGATGGTCCGCAAGGTGGGGTATCTGCTTCAGGTTGAGGAGGTATCGGAATGAGGATTCATGAGGTTCCAGGCAATCCAGGTTGCAGGGAGAACAGGAAGCGAGTGGGGCGCGGGAAGGGCTCCGGTCATGGTAAGACGTGTGGTCGTGGAACAAAGGGGGCGAAATCTCGTGCCGGGGCACAAAGGCGCACCCATTTTGAGGGTGGGCAGATGCCTCTTATCCGCCGTATCCCCAAGAGGGGTTTCACCAATATCTTCCGAAGGGAATACATGCCGGTAAATCTCAAGATTATTGAGGCACGTTTTGAATCCGGCTCAGAAGTGACGCCGGAGGCGCTCCGTAAGGCTGGGATTATTCACAATTCAGAACAAAGGGTAAAGATTTTAGGTCAGGGTGATGTGAGCAAGGCATTTGTTATCAAGGCTCATGCCTTTTCCAAGTCCGCCATTGAAAAAATACAAGCAAGAGGCGGTAGATGTGAGGTCCTTCCATGCTAAAGACCTTCGGAAATATTTTCAAGATACCCGACCTGAAAAAAAAGGTACTCTTCACCCTATTCATTATTATTGTCCACCGGTTCGGGTGCCACGTGCCCATTCCGTTTGTGGATGCGGAC
>JAPLSR010000084.1 GCA_026398545.1 Candidatus Sumerlaeota bacterium
AACGTCATTGGCGTATGCATTTTTCTGCCGTTTGTGCTGACGGGCTTTTATCAGAAATTCATTATCATGATTACACCCGGCGACCCATCAAACCTCAAGCATATCCCCCGCCTTATCGCCAACTCCCACACCATGTTCAACGCCATCTGCACCTGTCTCTTTATCGGTCCGATAAAATTACTTGAACGCGCATCCAAATGGCTCGTCCCTGTGAAGCCGGATGAGGTGAAACAGAGGGTGAGTCTGCTTGAGCCTCATCTATTGGATAACCCGCCCATCGCGCTTGACCTCGTGAGAAAGGAGATGGTCCTGATGCTGGACATCTCCAAGCAGACGCTGCAGAAGGGACTCACCGCCATTCTGAATAAGGATTCAGGCGTAGCGGCGGAGGTGCGGAAACTTGAGGACACCACGGACGATTATCAGCACGCCATAACGGAATATCTCATCGCCCTCTCGGAAAGAGAGCTAAGTGAGGAGGAGTCCGACCAGCTGCCAACGCTTCTCCATTCTGTTAATGACTTAGAGCGGGTGGGCGATAATGCGGAGAATCTGGGCGACATCGCAGATGAGCTTCAGGTAAGAAACCTCGGCTTTTCACCGGCGGCAATCCAGAGTCTGCGGGAGATGGGCGAGCTGATTCTAATGATGTTTGAGCCGCTTGGGAAATCGGTCGGGGAAAGCGACCCTGCCGCCGCCCTTGAAGTCCTCGCCATTGAGAAAAAGGTAAATACCATGCGACGGCGGCTTGATGATGAACATATCGAGCGGCTCATGGCAGGCATCTGTCCTCTTCCCTCATCCACTTTCTACATTGACGCCGTGCATTATCTTGAAAAGGTCGGCGACCACATGAAAAATATCGCCCAGACGGCTTACAATCTCTTCGAATACAGTAAGGGGAAGGCGCGGATTGCGGATATAACCGGTGCGCCCGCCGCCGCGGAAGAAGGCTCGCAGACATCCTCCTGAACACCCCTCATCCTCAGCGCAAATCACCGGAATGAACAAACCTCACAAGGTCCGCCTGAGGCGGATAAAATTACTTTTATCCGATTACCGGACGCCCGTGATGGCGAGGAGAACCGGCGCCGCCTCCGTGCCGGCGGACTCAACTGTTATTTTACAGACCTTCAAATCCGGTTTCGGGTTTTTCCATGAGATGTCCCAGAGGCGGATATTTTCCCCGCCATGCGTCTGTCCCTGCCAGACTATTCTCGCATTGCGCCCGAGTCGGTAATCATCCGAGGCAAAGATGGTTTTCCCGTAGGCAAGGTTATGGCGGTCGGTGGTGCCATCCTCATAGGCAATGGCTATGGCGCCGGAGGGCGTATTGTCCGCGGCTCGCATGGCGCTGTTCATCAGAAAATGTAATTCCGCAACGGTTACGGGTTCGTGCGAGATTTCAATGGCGGATGGGAAATCGCCCGGCGGGTTCAGTCTGCCGGCGAGCAGAGTGGCGGCACACCCTTTTTCATTTTTCTGTATATTAAATCTGACGTCATCAAAGAGACTCTCGCCACACGGGAGGGAGGAGAAATCAAGGTCGGGACCGAAGCCCACCCACCCATTGCGGGCAGGGGTGTCATCGAGTCGCCGGTTGGCAAACGGGCGCAAATCCACAAAAAACCCGCTACGCTTTCTCATGTCGGGTCTGACATCGAACCATAAATCCGTGAGCTTCTGATGCGCGCGGAAGGGTAGATTCTCCTCCGGTGTGGTATCCCCGCTCCAGGCGTAATGCGCCGCAAGGATGTATGACCAATACTGGCGCCACGCCGGCTCATTGTTCGTGATGGCGAAATTGAATCCCGCCCAGGTGGTCTGGAGATACCCCAGTGCGCCGTTAATCTCCGCCGCTTTTGCGAGGTTACGGATATCCGTGGAGGTGTCCCACCCAGCGCCCACAACCGCAAGCCCCTCATCCTTCCAGATTTTAAGACTGGTATATTTTTCCGGAGAGACAGGCTCATAATGCCAGTCCGCAATAATGACATCACGCGGGAGGAGGGAGCGGCGTTCCTTCGCCTCGGCGAGGGTGCCTGCGTTGCAGGCGTCCGGCGCTTCCGTCTTGTAAAGAAACATATCCCCCCAGAGCATCACCTGAATATCCCGCTCCTTAAACCATGTATGCAGTTTCTGGATGTCCTCCATGATGAGTTGTGTCACCGTCTTGCCGCTCTTTTTACTCCGATAGGGAAAGCGCCCACTGCCGGTAACCTCATCGTGCCCGATGTGGAAGATGCGCGGCTTGAAGAGGTCAACCGCCTCCTGATAAACATCGAAGATTAGTTTGTAAGCCTGCGGGTTGGTCGGGCAGGAATGATAGGGTCGTTCGGGGTCTTCAGCCAGGTCAAGATGCTGACCGTTTGTGAACATCCATTCCGAATGACCAAGGGATTGTATGAGTGGGATAATCTCAATCATATTTTCATCTGCGGCGCGGATGACCTTGCGCGCATCATCCTTGCTCATACCGTAACTGTGGTGCGCCAGCTCGGGATGTGAATCCCAGGTGATGTATTCACACTCCAGGACAAGTGTATTGATTTTGAACCTCGCCATGAGTTCCCGGACAGCCTTTGCAATCTCACCCCCCGCATTCTTCCCGGTCAAACAATGTATCCCCCTGAAGTCAAGCGACGGATAATCCACAATCTCCGCACCATGGAGGAAAACGCCTTTCTCTGAGACACGGATGAGCTGGACAAGGGTTGTAACGCCGTAAAAGACGCCGCGTTCCGTCCTGGCGGCAATGCAGGCGGCATCCGGTGTAACAAGGAGGCTGTATCCTTCCGGGTGGGTTGGGACTTCAAGACCCGCCCTCCTGCAGATAACCGCCGGGGCAGGGTGTCGCCCCTCCTCACCGAGAACAATAACGCCTCCACGTGCCTCATCATCGGGCGAGAGGTCTTCACGCATCACCCGCGGCTCAATATTATAAAGCTCCTTGAGGTCTCTCAGGAGAAAGGCGAGCGCCTTTTCCATGCCGGCGGTGGGGTTTTTCCCGATATAAACAGATGTGGCAGAGGTGAGTGGGAGCGAGGCATCCGTGAAACGCGCCTTCTTCGGGCGCGGTATGATGTAATCCTCACCCCAGTGAGGAATGCGCACGGCATCGGAGAACTGAAGCGGGGTGGCGGTGGAGAGTCGTCCCGCTGAGGCGACCGCCGACTTCATGTTTCCGGGAAAGCGCATTGTAACGGAAAAGGTGGTGGGCTTTTTCGGCTCGATGGGTCTGTCCATAACACCCATCCAGAACATCGGCTTGTTCACATCCGCCCAGACATTCTTGCGATAATCAAAGAATATCAGACGGTCTTCAGGACGCGTCTCAATCCTGACATCGCCAAGGCGCGTCTCCATTGTGAGAAGGCTGAAGCCCTCAGCCACAGTGCTCTCCTTGACGGAAGCGGATTTCGCCATAATGGGGATAAAGCCCTGACGCGTCTCATCGCCCACGCGCGCGGCAAAAGGGCAGCCGATAATGAAACTCGGATTAAAGCATCCCACTCCCCATTCAATCCATGCGGGGACATCGCTGGAAAAATTAAACGAGAGCGTGGCGGAGTAAGTGTTATCCGGCATGAGGATAAAGGTCTCCGTGCCGGAAAATGGACATCCCTCCCCCTCATTCATGGAGGGAAGCCCTTTGTGATAAAGGGTGATTTTGCGTCCGCCCTGCCAGGGCTCAACCGTCGCCTTCTGGAGAAGATAAGGATTATCGATCGGTCCGTAAAAACGCTTTGCAAAGTGCGGCGCGACGACCCAGAGGGAGCTGCCGTGGATGACAGGCACACCATGGACGGTCAGGGAGACGCCCTGGTCGGGGGTGTAATAAAACTCCATGTCTCCAACCCGTTCGGCGAGGTATGTCCTTTTTGCAGGTTTCATCATGGCGCAAGAAAAAAGCAAAAAAGTGGTAAATATAAAACAGAGTAAAAGACTTGATGAAACCCTCAAGTTACGCCTCCCGTAAAAAAATTAAGGCGCACCAAATTATCAGGGACTCTTAATTTTCAAGAATCTCTCGCAGGTCTTTCCATATCTCAGGCATTTCCAGCGTGCTGGCGAATTGACGCACCCAATGTTCAATTCGCCTTTTATCCATATCTGGATGGAGCGACACAATGCCCCGGATATCCTCATAATCTTTCGGTCGTCGGGCAATCGCCTTCATAATGACAAGGTCTTCAGGTGTGGGGATTCTGAAGGAGACCCCTCCTGACTTAACCAACTGCGAACGCTCAATGGCTTCTTTTTCAAAGGGCAATGCACCGAGGGAGATGTCCACATTGAGCATATCAGGGGCATACTGGAGTAAAAGGACACGCGTCCGAGAGGCAAACTCCTCAACATTATTTATCCTGGGAATAAGACTGTATTTCTTTGCAATTTCAAGAAACTCGGGTAAACGCTCTTCATCAGTAAAAATGATTGCATCAATATCTTCTGTAAAACGGGCGCGCCCCAACAGACTCACAGCAATCCAGCCTATGATGATTCCCTGAGAATTGGTTTGAGCCAATAATTGTTCAATGGCTTTCAACGCCCCCATCATGGGGAAACAAGGTTCATCTGGTTTCATTAATTCCCCCCTTGAGAAGACACCATCTGCGGCGAACCTCGGAGATTTCCCGCTCACCGGTTGGGTCTTTACCTGTTATCCCCAATGACCTTCCCAATTGCATGAGCGCAACGAGCCTTCTTAGCCGTGTCTCGATATCCATGCGGCGCAGTTCCTCCAGTTCAATGGCATCGACTTCCTTCCACCTGCCAATATATTGCAAAAGCGCCTCTTTTTTCATTTCCACCCCCCCTAAAATGTATCATAAAATCATTAATGTATTTCCAACCACAAGTCAAATTCAAACATTGGGACCTGGATACCCCCAGGGTCGTTCCATCCTGACAGATACCTTTTTTCTTTTGACAGAAGATGGAGAGATTTAATATTAGTTCAACATAATTATGTTAGATGAATCTAACATTATTTTCTTAAACTTGAGGGGGTAAGATGTATGAGTCCTTTTGTGGGTGAACTCTCCAGCAGCTTAGAGGATTATTTAGAGGCGATACTCGTGCTTACCAGGGAAAAGAAGGTCGCCCGCGTGCGGGATATCGCCGCACGCCTCGGCGTTGCAATGCCCAGCGTGGATGGCGCCCTCCATCGCCTTGCCGATGAGAACCTCGTGCGACATGAAAGATATGAGTTTGTGGAGCTGACGGAAAAGGGCTCTGCGCTTGCGCGTAAAATCTTTGACCGGCACAACCTCCTGACCCACCTCCTGCACGATATCCTCGGCGTGGACGCCGAAACAGCCGAAAAGGACGCCTGTGCCATTGAACATCACGTCAGCCAGAAGACTATCCAGAGCATCATAGACTTTTCAATCCGAAGGGAAAAATATCACACACTCAAGGACATTCCCCCCGGCAAAAGCGCACGTGTGGTGAGGCTCCTTTCTCATGGCGCCATCCGCAAACGCATGCTGGACATGGGGATTTCCGCCGGCGCGGTAATCGAGGTCAAGCGCGTGGCGCCGCTGGGAGACCCCATGGAGGTTGCCATTCTGGGCTATAATCTCTCACTGCGCAAAAGCGAGGCTAACTCCATTCTT
>JAPLSR010000209.1 GCA_026398545.1 Candidatus Sumerlaeota bacterium
GGCCAGCCACCCTCGATATAATCTATCCCGAACCGGTCAATTTCAGTTGCAATATGAATCTTATCCTGAAGGGAAAAGGAGATACCTTCCGCCTGCTCGCCGTCGCGAAGCGTTGTGTCGTAAATGTAAATACGTCTTGTCATAATATCCTTCCCTTTCAACCTTATATCACCATTTTCCACCATTTAAAATAGATAAAAAAATATGTCCCTGTTCTGCCATGTCCCCTCTCTCTTTGAAAACGGATTTACTTATTCAGAAGAGCCCTGACTTCCTTGGAGAATTCACTCACCTCACGGAACTCCTTATAAACGGAGGCAAAGCGGATATAGGCGACTTCATCAAGCTCCTGGAGGCGCTTCATCACCATGTCGCCGATCTTTTTTGCGGCAATTTCCCTGCTCATTTCATTATAAAGGCTCTTTTCGATATTACTGACAATCTCTTCAATGCGGGAATAAGGTATATCCCTTTTCTCACAGGCGCGAAGTATGCCCTTGATAATCTTCTCACGGTCAAACTCCTCCCGCCTGCCATCCTTCTTGATGACAAAAAGGGGGATATTTTCAATCTTCTCACGGGTTGTAAATCGCTTGTGGCAATAGAGGCATTCCCTCCTGCGCCGGATGAATGCGCCATCACGACCACTGCGAGAATTCACCACCTTGCTGTCATCCTCTCCACAAAATGGACACTTCATCTGCACTCACCCACATTGAAAGTTTTCGAAAAAATAAACTTCACCATCAAAAATTTTCCGTAACCTGAACAGAATCAAAAGCGGAGTCAAGTGAATATTTTGTTTTCCTCCCCGCGAAGGAGCCTCCTGATGTTAGTCCTGTGGCGCAGAATCACGAAGACCCCAACCCCGGTCGCAAACATGAACAGGGCTATCCGCCCCGGATAAAATACATATATTAGAATCGGTAATACGATTGACCCCGCCATAGAACCTAAGGACACATACCGGCTCACATAAATAATCATGAAAGAGATGGCTAATGTAAGTAGAAACGGAATGGGGGCAAGACCCAAAAACACCCCCATGCTCGTGGCAACACCCTTGCCGCCCCTGAACCGCATGAAAACGGTGAATATATGTCCTGTGATGGCTGCCAGCCCGAAAAAGAGACCTGCATCGTGAGCAGATAAAAATCCTGCATCCCCGCCTCTTGCATATTTTGGAAGCACAAGCACTGGCACAAGCCCCTTCAAGAGGTCCACAATGAGCACAAGAATCCCAACCTTCCACCCCAGGACGCGCAAGGCATTGGTGGCGCCAAGATTGCCGCTCCCGCACTTGCGCAGGTCAATCCCCCCAATCTTCATCCCCATGATATAACTTGTCGGGATGGAACCGATGAGATAGGAAATTATCAAGCCGGCAATGAATAAAAACATGGCATCTCTTCAGCAAGCTCCAAATGGGTAAAAAAACTCTATGGGACATCCTGAAGGCAAGTCAAGGATGAAGGAAACCGAAAGAAAATGGATGAAAAATAAAAAAATGTCCGGATTCCCTGAAGACCCGGACATATGCTTTACAAGCCATGTTAATTGTGATTATCAGTAGCTGGTGCTCCAGTAACCACTCACCCAGATACTATACGGGACATTCCGATAGCAGAT
>JAPLSR010000385.1 GCA_026398545.1 Candidatus Sumerlaeota bacterium
AACAAAGAAAATATATACATTTTTAATACTGGAGGTACGTTGTTATATTTTAATAAAAACAATGTATTAGAGCATGTATCTTTAATTACGAATGAGAGTGAAAAAGAATCTGGCAACCAACAACAAAAAATGAAAAAAATATTTTAGTGAATATGATAATTTTATCGTGTGTTATTCAAGCCAATTGCTTCTATAATGGCAGATTGTGTTTTTATGAATGTTTACTGAGTCTAAATAGCTATAAATACATAATTCGGTGCGTGACCCGCTGACTGTTATCCTTACATAATATTGATTCCTACACAAAAATATGATCCGCTCGTCATGGCGTATCTTTAACCTATGGCTGAAAAAATAAAGCATAAATTTGATACGGATTTCGATGATTTTCGAGGTTAATGATTCTTTTTAATTCAATCAGCGTAGCTCTGCGAAATCTGTGAATTATAGAATTTAAGCATCTATCAAAATTGTGAGATTGTAAATTTTTTATTCTCAATAATAATTGAGCGACTTTTTTGCCGGGCGAGTTGGACATGAAAGATCAAAACGGTTGGATTGTAACGTGGCGCCAATGGTTCGACAGAGGGTAACTGCGGATTCGACGGCATCGGGACCGTCGTCGTGGAGACCATTGGGGATGTCCTCGAGCTGGGTGAAGAATTCCTCCGGCAGGGCGCGGTTGAAAAGGAGCCAGCCGTTCGCCACAAGCGGCTCTAACACGAGAAGACGCGTCTCTTTTTTCTGCCGCTGTGTCACTTCTGTGACGGGCACATCCCATGGTTCTCCCGCCGCCTTGCGCCGCTCGCGCTCCTCCTCAAGCGGGAACATGATGAGCGACTGGAAGCAGTTTGCCTCCACGCCGAAACGGGCATAATGGAAGCGGGAGTGGAGTTCAAAGATGCGTGCAATCTGTTGAGTGGGCGGGACGCGTTTGAGCCAGACGTCAAGGATGTAGAGATATCCGTCCTTGTCAAATCCCACCGTGGCGATGGAGGCGAAGTCGCCCCTGGCTGATGCGGCGCCTGTGCGTCCCTTGCGACCGCCCAGTGCGGAATCGAGGAAGCCGCAGATAGTAAGGGTTGAGATGGGCATCTCTTGTGGTTCCAGACCCGGGCGCTCAAGAAGGATTTTATCGCCCGCGAGGGTGAAGTATCGGATTTTATCGCGGGAAAAGATGCGGTGTTCGGCGTTGCGGGGCTCATTCTGTTTTTCCTGATAAAAGGCTGAACGCCCCTGGGTTGTCATCTGGGTCATGAGTGTGTAATAATCCTCTTTGGCGTTCCAGAGGACGCGGCTGCCTTTGAGCATGGCGTTATGGTTTTTGAGAAAGAACTGGCGCGCTGTTTCCTGACGATTGGTTTCGGAGAGATTTGTGAAGAGGATGCGCCATTTTTCCCAGAGTTCGCCTGAGTCGGATTCAGCAAAATCAAGGATGGCGCGGTAGATTTTGCTTTCGAAGTCGGGTCGGCGCAACAGCGCTGCGAGCAGGCTTTCCGGGTGCAGGAGTGTCCCGATGACCTCGGTGATGGTATAGGAATCGCCGAGGTGTGCGATGACCTCGTTGAACCATTCGAGGAGTTTGGCGCGTCCCTCTGCGCTCTCCACGAGGGAGGAATCCTCGACGTCGTCAAGGATAATGCGTGTGGGGCGGAATTCGCGATGAGAGATGCCCCGGATTTCCGTTCCGGCGGAATATGCCTCAACCTGGCAGTCCGCCGAAGCATTGGCGAAGGTGGATAAACCCTCAATATTGATTGCCTGTTGGGTCCATGCGCGATGCTGGTCACTGCCGATGGTGATATTGTAGTAATCCCTGAGAGATTTGTTTGTGAGGAATTCGTTTTTTAAGTTTTTGAGGCGGAGTTTTGCCTGTTTGAGCGTGGCGCTGATGATAATGATGTAGCGCTCGTAACCGTAAAGTATGGCGTGGATGGGGAGGATGAGTGTTTTTATGGTGGACTTGGCAAAGCCGCGCGGGGCGGCGACTGCCTCATTATATCCCTTGCGCGCAAGGATATCCGGCGTTATGTGCCGGAGGTAATTTCGGAAAAAGTCTCTGTGCATTGAGGAGAACGGCAGGCGGCAGTGGTGGGGGAAGAAGTAGCGCGCGAAGAGGAAGGGGTCAGTCTGGCAGCGCATCCGTATCAGGTGTTTCATTACATCCGTTCTTTTCAAGCGCTTCAAGTACTCGAGAAATTTCCTCCTTGGCGCCTTCTGAATCAGGGAGAGTTGTTCGGGTGTCAGGGACATTAGAGAGTTCCTCCTTGAGGAGTTCAAGGTGCGCCTCCTGGAGCCGTTTGATGGCGGCGACGATGATGTTGAAATCGGTCATTTTGGGAAGGGATGCAGGTTCGTCGGATGAGCCGGACTCATGTGCCTGAAAAAAGCGCAGAATAAGGCTTTCCGTTTTTTCCCAGAGGGTATTGAGGCGGGTTTTTATTTCATTTAATTGAGTCAGTTTTTCATTCATAAAAAAACGTCTCACCCCCCGTTTTTGAAATGTGGGCGCAACATAGCACATAATCCGGGGAAATCAATCCCCTACGGACTTCTTATTGACATCAGGGAAACAAAATAAATCTGGTGATTCCGAAAAGGACGGAGTAAAAAAATCAGATGCTCTAACCAGAGATATTCGGAATTTTGACATGATTAACAAGATTCACATGATTTCCGCCTGAGGCGGATTCATCCATGAATCTCCACGAATTTTCACGAATCATCACAATTGTTCAAATAATTCTGAGAGGTCCAGCGTTTCATTTTTCCGAATGATGAATTTTTTCTTCAGCGAAATCGGGGCGGGGCTTTTTCGTCCTATAATGCGAGAGATGGCGCCCCGGGAGCCGTCCCAGACCCTTATAATTTCAAGCGTCAGTTTTTTTTCTGCGGGGAGATAATCGAGCCGCGCCCAGAATGTGGGGAAGAAGAGGGGTATGTGGAGTTCCTTCATGTTTGAGGGGAGGCGAGGCGCAAGATAGAGCGTTTCATCGGGCAGATTGAGAGTTGCGCCGGAGAGGGCATTCAGGATGTGCCAGCAGGCTGGCGAGGTCATGTAGCTGACAAGCCCCTTACGCATCCCTGTCTGCGCATCCACCCAGAGGCACTCGTTCCATGGGTTGTGATTCGTGCTCCATGTGTTATCATGAATTCGTTTCATGAGCGCCAGCCCCTCATCAACGAATCCCGTATAAATTGCCTCCATTGCGACATAAGGCTCCTGCTGGAGGATGTAACAGCTTTTCGTGGCGGATGTGCCGTCTTCGGAGACTTCCATCGGCGGGAGGGCGAAGGAGGGATAATGGACATTGCGCCTGATGATTTCCGAGACGGCGGCAAGTCGCATATCGTCCGGGATTATTGTGCCAAGTCCTGAAAGTTGCGACATCCAGTCGCCCGCAAGCTGGGCTATGAAGCAATCGGTGTTTTTCTTCCCCGTGTGCCGGTCATAACGTTTGATGAAATATTTCCCGTTCCAGAGCGATTGGATGGCGCTTTTTTGAACCGCATTGAAGCGATTCTGGAATTGCTTTTGTTTTACAGAATCGCCGACAACTCGCGCCATCTCTTCCGCCGCCTTGAGGGCGCCGAGGTAACAGATTGCCGTGTAAGAGGAGTCGCCGAATCCCGCAGGTTCATAGTCGAAGGAGCTGCCGCCTTCAGGGATGGCATCGCCGTCGAAGTCGGCTGACTCAAGCCAATCCATTGCCCGTTTCACGTGTTGCCAGTGTTCCTGGAGAAAGGAGCGGTCGCCCGTCCAGCGGTAAAATTTCAGCACCTGCATCACATAGGAGCAAGAGAGGTCAGGCCAGTCGCGCACGCCGCTGGTGACGTTCGGATTTCCGATGATTTCATTGATATTGCCGGTGAAATGCGGGATGCGTCCATCGGCAACCGGCTCGACCAGATCCTGACATCGGGCAAAGAGATTCAACTCGCGCTTATCCAGTTCCGGAAAAAACATGGTCAGATAGGCATGTGCGGCAAGACGCTGGTCGGAAGTGCTGAGCGCCCCCCTCATGCTGACAGGGCTTTCCTGCATGGCAAATCGCCCGTCCTTTGTGAAAACGGTGTTGCTGAACATCGTGAATGCTGAATTGATGAGCTGCTGTTTAAGCCATGGAGGGAGGTTGGATTTGTTGATGAGGTCTGGCACCTCGCGGGACTGGCGCATCCATTCTTCCCTGCGGTCAAACGAGTATTTCACGATATCGCTCAAGTCTGAAAACCGGCTTTCATAATAATGGGATATGTTTTCCTGGATTTTTTCTTCCTTGAGCGCAACAAGGCGGGAGCGGGCGGCAACAGGCTTAATCTGCCGCCCATCCGGTCCCTCAATTCGGATTTCTTCCATAGACCAGGGTCGGTCGGGGGAGGAATTCAGCACACTCATTTTCAAGAAACGCGTTGTTATATTCGCCGGATAAAATTCAATTTTCCCTTCCCGTTGCCTCATATAACACGTCCTCTGGT
>JAPLSR010000444.1 GCA_026398545.1 Candidatus Sumerlaeota bacterium
ATCCTTTGTGAAATGGACATTGGCGAATGGTCCCGTTGTTTTTTTATTGATGGCGAGGGCAAGGAGGAAGTTCAGTCTGGCAACGCGCTGGATATGTTTTCGCGTGGCATGGGAACGGGCATCTAACGCGAGGGCAAGAACCTTGATAAGCCCCTCAAAGAGGTCTTTGTCTCCTGGATGAGACGTGCGTTGGAAATGGCAATCGCCGCCTGAGAGGCAAGCGCCTCGGTGAGATTTACCGCCTCATCCCCGAATGGGATGACCTCTTTTGTGACGGCATCAATGGCGTTCATGAGCTGCAAAACGCCAATCACAGTCCCCTCATGGTCTTTCATGGGGACAACAAGCATAGACTTTGAATGGTAGCCCGTAATGGCATCATAGCGCCGTGGACCGGAGAAATCAAACTCCTTAGACTTGTAAACATCCTGGATGCGCACCGTCCTCTTCAGCAGTGCGGCAAAAGCCGATACGTTTGTTTTGTCCAGCGGGACGGGTTCAAGGGTAATTCGCTTCTCCGAGAGCCCCCCCTGGAATATCCCGAGCGTTTCATTCTGGAGAATCTTGAAGTGGAGCCGCCCGTCAAGGAGTAGATAGAGTGTTCCGGCATCTGCGCCGGATAGTTCCCGCGCATACCTGACAATCTTATCCAGGATGGCGTCCAGATTCAGCTCCGCCGAAAGCCCGATGCCTATTTCAGTCAGGCGCTCAATCTGTTTTTTAAAATTATTTTCAGCAGGCATGATAAACTCATAATGAATGATGTGGCAGGAAGTCGATAAAAAAATAACATGAACACTGAATATTTACCTCACGGGTGATATGTTTTTTATTGAATAACGGTGATAAATAGTATAGTATCTTTTTAAATATTTTTAAATTTATAGACTCATGGACAGGCAAATTTTTTGATTTCCATGTCGTTTTTTACTTGACATAATGCCATGATGCTATAGTTATATATATTAAAGTTATATAAGTTAAAGTTATACATGAACCATTTTCGGGCTCTAAATTCATTTAGGGGAGGAGGTGATGAGACAGGAAAAATATGCTTCGTATGGGAGGTTTCATTCTGTATCGTATGTTTCAATTTGCCGATAGTTCCTTTGGGACATTGCAGGCAGATGAAACAGTGAATTTCTGTCTTAAAGGAGATAACAGATGAAAAAGTATCTAATCTGTAGTGCAATCTTCTGTCTGATTGCGTTCTCAGCATTTGCCGAAATACCCCCGAACTGGAAATTTGACGCCCCCCAACCTATTAAAACAGCAACAATCACGAATTATCAGCTCGGTGGTTCAGTCGGTGCAAACGTAGTAGAAATTACTACCGGTGCCCCTCACGGCATGTTCTATGGTGAACAAGTCTTCATTCTCACAGGCAACCCTGTGATTGACACGAATCCTTACACGCCCTATTCCATTACCGCAGTTCCAACCGCCACTTCTTTCCGCTTTGCAAGAACAGCGGGAAATATTGTTTCAACACCTGTTGTCGCCCCTCCTAACACAGCGGTCGTTAATTGGCTTGGATTAAACTATGAAAATAGAGGCGCCACATATAACGACGCTATGAACCATCTTTTAGTTGCAAGAAGCACTGGCGTTAGTGGCAATGCCGGCGTGCATATCGTCAATTGGGATGGGTTAAATGTTGGCGAAATGAAAATGGGTCCAACACTGTCAAACAAAAAAGTCGAAGTGTTGTCAGCCGCTGTTACCAATAAGCAACTGATAACCAATGTCGCAACCCTGACTTTTGCGGCCCACAACTTCTTGTTGGGCGAAATAGTTGTTGTTTCTCTTAATCCAATAGACGCAGCTTTTGCTGGTCAGTTTACCATTACGGCAGTTACGGCAACAACAATATCTTACGCAAAAGCGAATATAGACGTTCTTCCCGCCGTTTCGGGCGGTAATGTCTATTCCACCTTCAGAACAACTCTTGATACGGTTATCCCTCATAAACTGAATGCCAACCAGGCAGTATTGGTTAAATGCACACCTCCAGACCCCAAGGTTGATTCAACTGCCGTAGCTCTTATCAGTGTGGTAAGCGGTCCTTCCCAGATAATCTTTTGGAATCAAAACACCGCAAAAATCAGGAATGTTACATCAAAAGCAGCTCTTGTTATTAATGTCGCAACTTTAACCGTTCCCACAGGTCAAACAATTGCCGTAGGCGATACGATTGTTGTAGCATTGGATCCTGCCGATGTGGTTTTTGACGGCACCTGGGTTGTAACAGCGCAAACAACCACCTCTGTTTCTTATGCTATAGTCAGTCCTATCGTCCCCGCAACCCCAACCGCCGGTATCGTTTATAGGGACCTGAGGGTAGCCAGTGTTGGCACAGGCGGATTTGTTGATATCTTTGCCGTCAATGGCGGCAATTCCTTTCCATTTGTTAAAGTCAGAGCCAGCGACGGTAGAATTTATGGAGCTAACCTGATTTATGGCAGTGGCACCGCGCAGATTAATGACGCCTTTTACATCTACAAATGGGACAATGAAACTGCCGAACCAAGACTTATCTACAGGAATACTAACCTGGGTGTTCAGGATAGCGCCTGTCCAATAGGACCAAAAATGCCTTATGGCAACTATTCTACCAGAAGGGGCATTATCCTAAAACAGCTCACCGGCAATGTTGCCACACTAACGACTGCCTGTAATCATAGTTTTGCAATAGGCAACTTCATCTTTGTTTCCATTGCGGATGCGGTTTTTGATGGAATTAAACAAATCACCGGCGTTTCAGCCAACACAATCACTTACGACAAAGTGAATGCAGATGTTCCAGCAACAGCTCTTAGCGCAACAGGCGCAACGGTTATCCTCTGCGCCGCCACGAAAGATGTTCGTGCCAATACTTATACCCTTACCTTCCCGATTGCTCACGGCTATCGAACCGGTATGGGTGTTACTCCCACTTTCCCTGTGGTATCTGTTGCAACTAAAGCTCTTACAAGTAACGTAGCTACTATAACAGTTGGAACATATACCGCTAGTATCTATCCTGTAACCAATAAGGCATTGACAGGCAATGTTGCAACGCTTACAGCAATCAATACTGCCGTAGTCGGTAATTCAATTGTAGTTGCTTTAGTACCTGCCGATGCAGTTTTTGACGGGACTTATGTAGTTACCTTTGCCAATGGAACAACCATATCTTATGCCAAAGTAAATGTAGATGTGCTTCCTGTTGTTTCCGGTGGAATAATAACCGATAATACTGGAGTTCTTGTTCCTGCTATCGGGCACGAATATGTAGTCGGAGAAAAGGTAACAATTGCCAGCGTTGATGCAACCTTTAATGGGGCTCAGATAATAACCGCAGTGACAGCAAATACAATTTCTTATGCAAAAGTTGCGGCTAATGTGACCTTAACAGCCGTTTGGCCACTGGGGACAGCAGTAGATTCATTAAATGCAGTCATATGCTGGGTTAATAAGACCACAGCGACAACTATTTCCTTCCCATCCGTTCAGGCTACTGAATTTGCCGCAGCTCCAACGTCCGCCTATACACAAAGCGAAACTACTTATCACATGCGTATAGGTGATACCCTGGATGTGGTTAGCGGCGCAAACGTTCAGATTTATACAGGCGTAACCTACCAGTCTGCAAACGGTCCTGCTTCTGCGGTTTTGCGTTTCAACCACACAGACGGAACCGATGCAATTTCTTCTGTTGATGAAATTGTATTACAAAACGGTTACACCTATGGCGCCGGGCTTAGCACCGGTAGTGTTTTTGTTGACGGATACAACGGGCAGATTTATATTTCATCCACCGGTGAAACTGCGCGTTATAACAATGATGGCGCCGGCCGTCATGTTCTTCTCCCGCTTGAACAGGCAACGATGTCAAAGCGTTTGAATAACCTTAACGTTGCAAACGCCGGAGTTTTGGAAGGTGCAACAAGTGGCCGCCCGCTTACCGTTGGTCCAAAACAATACTTTGTATATATCGAGCGGATGTGTGCCGGACATCCGGATGCAAGCGCCGGCTATAATACTGCAGCTGTTGCAGATATTACAGCGGGCCTTGAAAAAGCCAAATATGTGGATTATACTTATGTAGTACCAAACATCCTGAGAGGAAATACCAACGGAACAGGCGATATTGCATTTGATAATCAGACTTCTCGCCCAGGCAATTTCTTTGCTCTGCCTACCAACCAATATATTGGCAGTTTTACAGTTCCGGCTCCGGTTGCTCCTGCGGAGAAAAAATGGAACGCAGTTTCGGGCAGTTGGTTCACCGGCTCAAATTGGACACCTGCGGGCGTTCCGACCTGCAATAGCGACGTCGTTCTAGACCATGCAAATAACGCTGCCGCATACACCGTTCAAATTGGCGGTGAAAAACCAGCCGTTTGCAGAACACTTACAATTAACGGTCAAAGCGGCGCCAAAGTGGCTCTGAAAATCTGGAGTGCTGGCTATGCCGCCGGAACACCTTATCAAATCACCGGTGCAGGGAAAAGCGATATTACAGTTACAGGAACTTACAGCCCTCCTACAACAAAAAATGAAAGCGTTAAACCAAGATTCGGAGTAGCAGTTCTGAAAGGAACCGTTCCTATTAGTAATAGAGCTCTTGCCGCCAATGTTGTAACAATTACCACATCAATCAACCACAATTATGCGGTTGCAGATTCTATCATTATCAGTGGCGTTGGCGTTCCTTTCGATGGAACATGGACTACCGTTACAGGCACGGCGACTAACCTGATAAAATACAACTTTGTTAATGCCAATATTGCTGTTGCTGATTGTGGCGGTTCTGCGGCTATTGGCACCGACACCTTCGGATGGAGTAACACGGGTTCCACTACCACGTTTACAGTTGGTGGCGCAGGAGTCTTTGAAACAAACGGCGCTACGGGAGTTGCCATGACCGGGGCAGCCCAGCTTTTAAGCGAGGGATTCTCCATTACCTGGGGCTCAACCTCAGGTCATACGCCTGGTGATGCATGGATATTTAATCCGTTAGCCACCGGTAATGCCCTGACTGTTTCTGGTAATGGAACATCCGCTGATGATATTCTTGTCCAGAACAACGGCCATATTGAACAGTATGTTACCGCAAGATATGCCTATATCCCCGGCGTAATCGATAACTGGGGTGGCGGAAACACTTCAAGATTTGCCGCTAATGGATATTATGTCCATGGCAGTAATTATAATAACTCAGCCAGCTTTAACTGGGTATGGCCGTCAAATAGAGCATCTGAATATGCTGTTTATGATGGAGCAACAACATGGGAACCCGATAGCTATTGTGTTACGGATCTTTTTGGCTATCCGGTGTATTATCCATCCATGTCAAGATCCTATGATTTTGGCAAGATTGTTTGCCGAAACTCATATTCAGCAATTACAGGACATGAAAAGGCTGCTTATACGAATTTGGTCAACTACACCAATCTCTCAGCCTATGACGTCATTTGTGAACCTGGCGCTTCAGTAATCCTCCAAACTAATGGCAACCCGGCAGCTTATGCCGTAGAGAAAAAATCTCTTACCAGCAGTGTTGCCACACTTACGATTCTCTACAGTACTAACAATAACATTCAAGTTGGAGACGTCATCAACGTTGCGCTCTCTCCGGCTGACGCGGCATTTGATGGAAGTGGATATGTTGTTACAGCAAGAGCTGATCACACGATTTCCTATGCCAAAACAAATGCCGATGTTGTTGAAGTAAATGCCTTTGGATCAATTACAGACACCAGCATGTGGAAACTCGTTATAAAGAGAGGACTCAACAACCAGAATACAGTCATCACAAATGATCTGCAGCTCGATGGAATGGCCGCCACGACTGTGGGTGTTATTTTTGACGGCGATGTCACAATTGAACCAAGCGCCGCAACCTATACATTCCCGACCGCATTTACTGTTCCGGCCACCAAGAGCCTTACAGTAAATGATGGAATAATAATTACCAAAACAGCCAACATCTTCGGGACAATTACAGATGGCGCAATCGCAACAGCCTCAAACCTGACTGTAAACACTCCTGGTATCTTGGATGTTACCGGCAAATTGGTTTGCTCTGCATTCCAAATCACCGGAACAGGCACAACAAATATCAAGAGCGGCTCAGAGATTCAAATCAAGCATGTTGACGGTTTGGTTACAGGCGCGGCTGGCCAGATACAGACCACAAACAGAACGTACAATCCTGGCGCAACATACACCTATAAAGGCGCAGTGGCTCAAGCGAGTGGCAATGCTCTGCCTGCTGCGATTGCCGGATTGAAGATGGATAACCCGACATCACTTTCTCTGACGAACAGTGTTGGGGTTACATCCGCTCTCGATTTGACACAGGGCGAAGTGGTTCCCGGCGCCAGTACACTGTCAGTTACCGCTGATGGAGCCCCGGCTGTTGTGCGTACCGGTGGTCTTGTCCGTGGTTCCCTGACCCGGAGCATTGACACGGCGAATACCGGCGCCCGTCTGTTCCCGATTGGAACAATTGGCGAATATGCTCCCGTTACCTATGACGTGATTACCACGGCAACCGGTTCCGGCACCATAGTGGCTGTGACGGAAGATGTCAAGCTTGCCGGTGTTCCGGATGATGCCAAGGCGATTGACAGGAAATGGACGCTGACGCCCACCTTCTCGCCTGCCGCAGGTTCCACCCTCGTCTTTGGATATCAGGATGCTGATGTTCCAGTGACAGCGGTGGAGGCTACCCTGAAGGCGGTTCGGGATACGGGCGGTGGCTTGCAGGCATTCAACACCCAGACGACCATCAATATAGTCGCCAATACGGCGACTGTGACTGGTGTAACTGCCCTGTCTCCCTGGTCGCTCATCAACACCACAGGCGCTATTGCTCTCTCCACACCTCTGGGCAATGACTGGGGTTATGTCCTGGTTGGGAATCCAGGACCTGCGAAGACCCTCCGCGTCTCTAACACCGGTCTGGGCATCGTGAATGTGTCCAGTATCGGCGTTGCTGGCGATGCGGGTATCACCTTCGTTGACCCGGGCGCCTTCTCTCTGGATCAGGACGAGCAGAAAGACATCACCGTGAACTTCACACCGGGCTCAGTCGGCGCGAAGTTAAAGACCTTCACGGTGAACAGCGATGCGGGCAATCCGACCCAGGACTTCCTTGGCGCTGGCTCCAATGTCCTCGCCACCAACCCGGTCGATTTTGGCTTCGCCAAGATTGATACCGCTGGTGGAACTGGCAAGGCGGCCATACTTGAGATTGACAACCTTGGCGCCATTGCCACGACCTACACCCTCTCGCTTGCGCCGACCGATGAGTTCTCAACAACGACTGCATCCATAGTCTTTGTTGATGCATTCTCCTCGGCGACAATCGGGATGTATTACCTGCCCAAGCAAGTTGATGACGACTCAATTGCTTACCATCTGGCATCAGAGGCTGTTGGCGCTCCTGACCTGGATGGTTCACTGATTGGGCGTGGTTGGAAAACCATCGAAGGCAACAAGGCGACCGTGGTAGGCACGGCTGGCGCGATAATTCAGATCGGCGCAGCTAGCACTTCTTACACCCTCAGCAATCTGGACATCCCGGCTGGCGCGTTCACTGGCACTGTCATCGTGACGATACAGGAACCCACCGATCAGCATGGCAAGCCCAATGCTGTTGAGGTGAAGTTCAGCGCGCCGACCTCGATGGGCATACCTGCGATACTCTACATCGAGTATCTGCCTTCCGATGAGGACCCACCGGCGTCCTTCCTCGCTGTGGCGAAGTGGGTCGTATCGGCTTGGTCCGTCGTAGGTACGGCTTCTGTCGACAACCCCCTTGGTGGAACCAAGACCGCCAGCATCGCCAACTTCGGTCTCTCCGACATCTTCGCTACGTATAATACGAAGACTGAAGTTAGAGACTGGATGCTCATCAAGTAACCTGCTTGCTTTGTCTGACATAAATAAGGCGCTCTGCGAAATGCAGAGCGCCTTTTCTTTTTCTCCCCCTTGTGGTTTGACGGGGAAAATAATGCTTGAAACATAACCGACATATCTCCAGATTTATGTGCAATGTTTTGAATGGATAATTCTTATATAGAAGGTTTTTGCGTTGTTCATTTCAGGAAAGACAAGGGTGGTTGGGCTTCTGGGGTTGCCTGTATCTCATTCCCTGTCTCCCGCCATGCATAATGCGGCGTTTAAGGCGGCTGGATTGGACTTTGTCTATGCCTGTTTTCCCGTGGAACCGGAGCATCTCGCCGATGCGATTAAGGGGCTGAGGGCGCTTAATTTCGCCGGAGCAAATATCACCATTCCGCATAAATCTTCAGTCCTGCCTCTGGTGGATGAGGTTTCTGAAGAGGCGCAAAAGATTGGCGCGGTAAATACCATTGTCAATCAGGGTGGTCGGCTGGTTGCCCACAATACGGATGTTTATGGATTTCTGCGTTCACTTGGGGAAAAGGGGGCGCAAGTCGTGGGGGCGCGCATTGTGATTGTCGGTGCCGGCGGCGTGGCGCGCGCCATGGCTTTTGGCGCCGCCCTGAAGGGCGCATCAGAGATTCTACTGACTGATGTTATTTCGGGAAAGGCGGATGCACTTGCCGCCGATGTCCGTCTTGCCGTATCAGGTGTCTATATTGAGGTAGTTGCAGGCGATTCAGACCGGTTTCAAAATGCGCTTTCTGAAGCCTCCATTATTGCCAATGCCACACCGCTTGGAATGAGGGAATCCGACCCGTGCCCCCTTTCTGCGGAGCGGATGAGGGCGATTTCCGGCGGCGCCTTCATTTTTGATGCGGTTTATAGCCGGTGGGAAACGCCATTGCTGAGGTATGCCCGTGAGATGGGTCTGACATATATTGGCGGGCTTGACATGCTGTTATATCAGGGTGTGAGGGCATTTGAACTCTGGACGGGCATCCAACCGGATGAGACATTAATGAGAAATGTATTGCATGAAAATCTCATATTACATGCATGATTTACGGGTAATCTGATAGAAGGGATGTTCAGATGTTACGTTATTCAACCGCAGGTGAGTCGCACGGTCCGCAGATGACCGCAATTGTGAGCGGTTTTCCTGCAGGTGTGCCTGTGACCGCATCGGAAATAAACCGCGACCTGAGCCGGCGGCAAAAAGGTTACGGACGCGGCGGAAGGATGAAGATTGAAAAGGATACCGTGGAGATTCTCTCCGGTGTCCGCTCCGGGAAGAGCATGGGAAGTCCTGTCACACTAGTGGTCAGGAACCTCGATTATGAGACATGGCGTGAGGTCATGAGTCCCGAGCCGGGCGAGCCGGAAGAGGCGCATCATGTAACGCGTCCGCGCCCCGGTCATGCCGACCTTGCGGGCTGTCTGAAATATGGCTGTAAGGATGCCCGAAACATACTGGAGCGTGCCAGCGCCCGTGAGACTGCCGTCAGAGTGGCTGTGGGCGCCCTGTGCAAACAGCTCCTTTCAGAATTCGGCATGGCGGTTTTTTCACATGTGGTTCAGATAGGTCCTGTAATCTCATCGCTGGCGGAACTCTCCTTTCAGGAAATACAGGAGCGTGCGGAGGCGTCAGAGGTGCGTTGCGCAGATTCCGCCGCGGCTGAAGAGATGAAGCGCATCATTACAGAGGCGGCTGGAAATGGGGATACGGTAGGCGGCGTGGTGGAGGTCATCGCAACGGGCGTTCCTGCCGGTCTTGGCGATGTCATGAACGCTGAGGACAGACTGGATGGCGCCCTTGCTCAGGCTATAATGAGCATACCTGCCGTGAAGGGTGTGGAGATTGGGATGGGATTCCGTGCGGCAGGTGTGCCGGGTTCCGCCGTGCATGATGAGATATTTTTTTCACGCGATGAAGGTAAATTTCCCGCCGGTCATGGACCTTCAAGCGGGTTTTACAGGAAGACCAATAATGCAGGTGGCATTGAGGGTGGAATTAGCAATGGAGAGCCTGTAATTCTCCATGCCGCCTTCAAACCCATCCCGACCATGATGAAGCCAAAAATGTCCGTTGACCTTGTGACAAAGGAACCCTTTGAGGCGGCAAAGGAACGTTCTGATGTCTGTATTGTGCCTGCCGGCGGGGTGGTGGTGGAGGCGTCCGTTGCATTTGTCCTTGCGCAGGCATTTCTCGCCAAATTTGGCGGCGATAGTCTTACGGAAATCCAGAGTAACTATAAATGTTATCTGGATGCCATGAACCAGTATTGACACTGAACCCCTGATGACATGGACGGAGCGGAATTCATCCCTGACGACCTGCGAAATCGGCGAATGGGTGAGGGAGCCGTGACTTATGAAAAAGCCGAACATAATCCTGACGGGTTTCATGGGCACAGGCAAGACGGTCGTTGGAAAGGCGGTTGCCGCCGCTCTGGGAATGAGATATATTGACACCGACCTTATGGTGGAGGCTGAGGCAAAAAAGTCTATCCCTGTCATCTTTGAAACGGAGGGAGAACAAGCCTTCCGCAGATATGAGACCGAGGCGATACGCCGGGTCACTCATCTCAAGGGATATGTCGTTTCCACCGGCGGGGGAGCGCCCATGCTTGAGGAAAATTTGACCAATATGAAACGCGCAGGAATGGTGGTGTGCCTTCTGGCATCCCCGGAGGTAATCCTTGACAGGACAAGTCACACAGACTACCGACCTCTCCTCAGAACACCCGACCCCATGAAAAAAATCCTTGCGCTCCTGAAGATACGAGAACCGCAATACAAGAAGGCTGACCATGTGATTGATACGACAACCCTCATGGTGGATGAGGTGAAACAAAAGGTCATTACCCTCTGGAAAAAACAGGAATAGTGGAAAATTCCGGATTTCGATGATGGGGCATAACAGGGGCCTTTCTCAATCATGAGGAAAATATATATATCAGGTCTTTTTCTTATTCTGGTTCTATCTGCGTTTCCATTTGCCTGCATATTTGTCAGGACGAATATTCATACAAATCAGAAGATGGGGGAGACTGGCGTGAAGAAATTCAAGCTGGAAAATGGAATGTCCGTTCTTATTATTGAAAATCCCGACAGCAAGGTGGTAACGCTTGATGTCTGGGTGAACACCGGCTCGGCAATGGAGCCGAAGGAAATCAATGGCGTCTCCCACTTCCTTGAGCATATGCTTTTCAAGGGGACGGCGACGCGAGTTGCAGGGGAGGTTGACCGCGAAATTGAGAACGTTGGCGGGGTCTGGAATGCCGCCACATCTGTGGAATTCACACATTACTACCTCACCATCGCAACGCAATTTGTTGATACGGCAATCAATACATTATCCGATGTTATTGCAAATGCCTCCATTGACCCGAAGGAGGTGGAAAGGGAGCGGCAGGTGATTCTGGAGGAATATCACCGTCAGCAGGATGACCCTGACCAATTTCTCATGACGGAGGTCTTCTGGAACAGTTTTGAAAAATCGCATACGCGCTGGCCCGTCCTGGGTGTTCCAGATACCATAAATTCCATAACACGTGAGAAACTATATCATTATTATACAGGACGTTATGCCCCACCCAACATGGTGCTGGTGGTTGTGGGTGGTGTCAAGGCAAAGGATATCCTGCCGATGATTCAGGAAAAGTTCGGGGGTCTCCAGCGACCTTTGAGTGTAGCGAATGTTTCGGAAGAAAAGACCATTCGCCGGAAGGGGTATTTCGCCGAGTACAAAAAGCCCGTAAAGGAGGCATATCTTGTTCTCACCTTCGCCGCCCCCGACCTTTCCACGCCGGCGGAGATTTATGCCGCCGATTTGCTCTCCTATATCCTCGGTGAGGGACGTTCCTCGCGCCTTTATGAGCGCGTGAAGGAAAAGAAAAACCTTGTGAGCAATATTGCCTCCAGCTTCCCCACCCACCGCAATGATGGGATATTTGTCATCTTTGCCACCTTTGATTATGCAAAGAAGGAGCAGGTCATAAAGGCAATCCTTGAGGAGGTGCAAAATCTCTGCAATGAGCATGTGGGCGACGATGAGCTGGAAAAGGCAAAAAGGATGCTCACCAATCATTTCATCTTCAGTCAGGAGACCACGAGCGGGCGCTCCGCAGAAGTCGGCTTTTATTATACCCTGACGGGGGACACAAGATTTGAGGAGGAATATCTTGGTAATATAAAGTCCGTGACGGCGGAGGATATTCGGAAGGCGGCAGACTCTTATCTGGTTCCCGCCGGAGCCAATATCTTTATTGTGAGACCCGAATGATGGGAGAGAGAGCAGTCACACGGGAGATGATTGCCGATGCCTTGCGGGAGGCGGGTATCCGTGCGGGCGAATCCCTTGCAGTGCACAGCTCCCTTAAAAGCCTTGGTTTTGTTGAGGGCGGCGCCGAAGCCGCCATCTGCGCCTTACAGGATGTCCTGACACCCGAAGGAACGCTCATGATGCCTACGCACACCTATTCTCTCCCCATGTGGGGTAAGGAGCCTTATAATAAGACAAAGTCGCCCTCTCTTGTGGGGAAAATCACGGATGTCTTCTGGCGGATGCCGGATGTCCTCCGCAGTGACCATCCAAGCCATTCTGTTGCGGCATGGGGCAAAAGGGCGGAAGAATTTACAAAAGACACGCTTCCATATCCCCCCATTGGATTGAATAGCGCCTGGCATCGTTTTTATAGTGCCGGGGGACGCATCCTGATGCTGGGCACCAATCAGGGAACCAACACATCTCTGCACCTCTGTGAAGTCCTTGCCGATGTCCCTTACCTGAACGTGGTATTCACACCGGGGCGTGATTATGAAGTTGCCCATCGCATAAATGAAAGAGGAGAGGTTAAGGAGTTTATCCTCCGTCAGGTGCCGGGATGTTCGAGGGGCTTCAGGAAATGCGAGCCGTATTTGCGGGAATCCAATGTTTTAAAAGATGTTATAGTTGTGAATGCCCAAAGCCAGCTTCTGGACATCTCATCGCTTGTAGAGGTAATGGTCAGGAAGTTGAAGGAAGACCCCGGCTTCATTCTTTGCGAAATACCGGACTGTGGAATTTGTCAACGCCGCCGCCGGATTATTTAGAGATACGCAAAAAGTCAAGTTCCAAAAGTGTCGGGAAAGACATCTAAGACTTTGGGATCAATAACGACAACATTATCGTCCTGGGCATATCTTGCCGCGGTGATGCCTCGAACCGCTCCGCTTTCTTTTCGCATCGTGTCGCGATTGGACTTGATATTTGTTTGATTACTTCCCTTCTTTATATTGGGTCAACGTTAGTAATTCCTCCCCAATCAAAACATTCATCCCATTTTGCGCCTTGTTGAAATCGTTTTACGCACTCCTCATGATTTTTAATCCACTGATGAATATCTTTAGGCTTTGAACGACGATTGCTTGGTCGTTCATTGTTACATAAATCACACGGTGGCAATACACCTGCATATTTAAGAAAGTATCCTTCAGCCGGTATATTGTGAGTACAATGTCCATATGCATCGCGATGCCCCATATATGTTAATGGATCTTCACCAACACGACCTCCACCGTGCTGATGGTTATCGCCACAAAATGGACACTTTTCAGTTTCTAAATGCCATTGAAATATTTTTGTGCCTGTTCGGACAAGTCTTATATATGTTTTTAGTATAACCTTTGTTTTTTTCTCACAGGGGGGTGTCGGGGATAAGCCTTTCTTAGGCAAATTGTCTTTCATCCAGATCGTAAGGCACTTTTGGCAACGCGGCAATGCTTCTTTTATATCATCTTCACAATATTCGTGTTTTTTGAGTCTGCCATATTGCACCTGCCGCTGTGCCCAAGTCATAATCCGATTGCATTGCTTGCATTTACCATAATTCTTTTCCATTTTTTAGTCTCCTTTACATAAAATATTTTTGATTAATGATTCTACATAAGATATTCCATAAAGAATACATGAGCCAATGGGAATAATGAACTCAAATTCCTTATCCAACACCAAAAATATCTCATCGGGTATCTACCAATCATCCCAATAACTCCTGAATTTTGCCCAGAATTTCATCATTACCGCTACATATACCATACCCACCATGTTCATTGTCAAGCCCCAATAGAAATTTTTTTATTACCCACCTTCAATTATTATTTAATTAAAAGGTTTTCAGGCCGAGACATAGCGATTTGGAGATGACCAATGTGGATTTACCACAGGAGACATGGAATGTAATCTATCTGCTGGGGTCTGCGAAATCTGCTGATGGAATGTGGTGTTTAAACTGGAATGAGTTGTTCGCCGGCTTTTTCACCTACTTCATACAGAAAATCGGGAGAGAAATCGGCACCATTGGGCCAGATGATAGTGTCAATATCATGGTTGACCGCGAATTGCTTGAAAAAGGTTAAGTTCTTCAACGGATCAAACACAGGACCGTCCAGATGCTTTGACAGGTCAACCACCCGCTCTTCTTCATCTTCGAATCGAATCCTGAGTTTGTAGCCGCCAAGATAGGAAGCATCAATAACATAATGCATATTGCACCTCTCAAACAAGCGGTTCGATATATTGGAGGTCTTCTTTACACTCGACTCGCCTCCAGTTTTCCATTAGTTCTTCCCTATGCTGAAAAGCCCATTCGAGTACCAGGGAAATGATTCGTTGCGGAAGATTGCCTTCGATCATGCGAAGGTCTTGGATGGAGAATGCCGCTCTTTGACCGCCATACTTGGCATGGAAATGCGGCGGAGAATGCTCCTTATAGTACATGGCAATGACAATGCCAAGGAATCTGCTAATTTCCGGCATGTTTGCTTCCTCAAATCCCCATTTGAATTGTCTGCTCGATGAACAATCTATATAAGTTAGATATAATCCATGAGGGGGACAATGCAAGACATTTTATTCCTTTTGGTGAGTTGGGGAGACAATGATATTTTCAGGAGGAATCAACAGATTGCGCAGATTGGCGCAGAATAGAATCTATCTGCGGAATTCCGTGAAATCTGCTGATGGGAAATGTGTTCTTTTTTAATGCTGGACTTTTCTGAGCGGTGGGGAAGGATGTTCTCATGATGAATCGCACCGAATCAGGTTCATATCGTGAAATACTTTCCATTGCCCTGCCATTGGTGGTGTCCACAAGTTCCTACACCCTTATGCACTTCACAGACCGTATGTTTCTGAGCTGGTATTCGAACGACGCCCTTGCAGCCGCCCTCCCATCCGGCGTCACCAATTTTGCGTTCCTTTGTTTGTTTCTTGGCCCGACCTCCTATGTTTCCACATTTGTGGCGCAGTATTTCGGGGCTCAGGAATACCGCCGCATCGGAGCAATTGTCTGGCAGGGGATTTATTTCGCGCTGATTGCGGGAGCCCTGTTGATGGGCATCATCCCCTTTTCACTGCACCTCTTCCGCCTGATAAACCACCCCGGCAACCTGCCCATCCTTGAGGCTTCCTATTTTGAAATCCTGTGCTATGGATTTATTTTTAATCTCCTCTCATCCGTCCTGTCTGGATTTTTCATCGGGCTGGGTCGCACGAGGATTGTGATGATTGTAAATATGTTTGCCGCCGGACTGAACATCGTTCTGGATTATGCCTGGATATTCGGGAAGTGGGGATTTCCCCGATGGGGCATCCAGGGCGCCGCCTGGGCGACAGTCCTTTCCGTTGTTACCGCAACATTGATTTTTATCTTCCTTTATCTCTCGCACGAATACCGTAAGCTTTACGATACAATTGCGGGATACCGGTTAAATAAGAATCTTCTTTTCAGACTTCTGCGATACGGTCTTCCCAGCGGGGTGCAATTCTTTCTGGATATTGCCGCCTTTACAATATTTGTGCTTTTAGTGGGACGTCTTGGGAAGGTGGAGCTGGCGGCAACAAACATCGCATTTAACATCAACACAATCGCCTTCATGCCGATGCTTGGCTTCGGAACGGCAGCCACCATCCTTGTGGGGCAATATCTGGGGAGAAATAAACCGGAGGTTGCGGCGCGGAGTGTCCGCCGCGTCTTCATCATCACCATTGCATACATGAGCCTGATTGCGTTCACTTATATATTTTTCCCCGGGGTTTATGTCGTGCTGTATGGTTCAAAGGAGAATGCCGCACTTCTTGTGGACATTCGCCGTATGAGCAAAATCCTTCTCCAATTCGTTGCATTTTACAGCTTTTTTGATTCATTCAATATCATATTTTGCTCCGCCATACGGGGTGCAGGTGATACACGGTTCATCATGTGGGTTTCCGTCCTCGGTTCCATTTTTGTTGTCATCATCCCGAGTTATGTCACGTGTGTCGTGTATAAGGGGAGCATTTTTCTTGCATGGTCCTTTTTCACATTTTATGTGGTCTTTGTGGGTGTGATTTTTCTTTTACGCTATCGGGGCGGGAAATGGAAGGCGATGCGGGTGATAGAGATGCCGCCTGCGCCGCTCTCCATGGCGCCGGGGGATATTGCCGAGTCGGAGATTTTGCTGTAATGAGAAATACTAAGAATCTCTAAAAATATGGGATGCACCATCCGCCTGAGGTGGATGTGGTGTTACATTCATTCTGTTATGGATTTTTAAATATATCTTTCGCCATATCGTTGAGAGAGTCTTTAAATCGTTCAAAGAATCCCCTGTCGTCTGTTGCGGCATGTTGTTTTTCAATCTCTGCAAACTCTTTGAGGATTTCTTTTTGTCTGGCAGTGAGTCTGGTGGGCGTTTTGATGATGACCCGAACATGCTGGTCGCCGCAGGCAACCTCGTTGCGTGGCATCCCCTTGCCCTTCAGGCGCAAAACTTCATGCGTCTGTGTTCCGGAGGGGATTTTAAGCATGGCGGGACCGTGTAGGGTCGGCACATCTATTTCGCTCCCAAGAGCCGCCTGGATAAAGGAGATGGGCACCTCGCAATAAATGTCATCATCCTTGCGTTTAAAGAAGTCGTGTTCCTCAACGGAAATGTAGAGCAAAAGGTCGCCCCTGGGTCCGCCCTGGGGACCGACCTCCCCTTCGCCGCGGAGGACCAGTTCCATCCCTGAGTCCACACCCTTTGGAATTTTGAGCTTGATGGAGACCTTTTTTTCAACACGTCCATCGCCATCGCAGGTCGGGCAGGGTTTATCAACGATTTTACCCGCCCCGTGACAGCGGTTACAGGTTGTTGAAAGGCTGAAGAATCCCTCAATGACCCTGACCTGGCCTGTCCCACGACAGCGCGGACAGTTATTGACTTTTGCGCCCTCTGCCAGACCTGACCCCTTGCATTTGTCGCATATTTCAAGGCGCTTGAGGGTGATTTCCGCCTCCTTGCCCTTAAATGCCTCCTCAAGGGTGAGGCTGTACTGGATGCGGATGTTGCGGCCTTTATTGACCTGGCGGCGTTCGCGTTGTGCGCCGAAGCCGGTGCCGAAGAAGGTGCCCAGAAGGTCGCCAAAGATGTCCTCAAAATCTCCGAAGTGCGAGAAGTTCTCCCAGGAAAAACCTCCGGGTGAGAAGGCACTGCTGACTGCCTCATGGCCATAGCGGTCATACCGGGCGCGTTTTTCCGGGTCGGACAAAACCTCGTATGCCTCGGATGCCTCTTTAAATTTCTCTTCGGCATTCTTATCGCCCGGATTGCGGTCGGGGTGATATTGGAGGGCAAGCCGCCGGTAAGCCTTCTTTATAGCCGCCTCGCCAGCATCTGCTGAAACGCCAAGAACTTCGTAATAATCTCTTTTGGTCATATTGGAAAAAAAACGCGAACAAAAAAGCATGAAGAACTGTCAGTGAAAAAAACCGTATATGATTATGCGGACATGCTCACCGTATGCAAGGGTAAAAATTTCTGGATAATAATTCCCCGGAGTGATGAATAAATCATCCGGGTGATGCGTATTGTAGTATGGAGGCAGGGATTCCAATATTTTAAGTGGGGAGGAAATAGAATGGTTGATGAAAAAGAATCTCAGGTGCGGTCTGTTGAGGCTTATAATATCGGTCGGCGGGTGGGGTTCGGGATATCCGCATTGGCGCTCAGTATAGTGGCTTACCTGAGCCTGCTTGGTCTGGAGAAGGCAGTCCTTGCCATTGTCCTTGGAGCCCTGGCACTGCGCGGGATGAAGCAAGGCACCCTTGCAAGGCGGTTAGGATTTATCTCCATCATTCTAAGCGCAATTTTTATCATTACGTTTTTTGTTGTGATGTTCCTGTTCTGGGATAAAGTTAAAGAATTTATCATATTATTGCGGAAAATCTCGTGATAGCGTTTAAAAAAAAGCGATAATGGTACGATGGGTATATTTTCTCACGTATCCGAAGATGAGTTTCGGCGATGGATTGAGCCGTTGCTTGAGCGCGCCGGTGGATATGCCTTCTCCATTGTTCGGAACCGTGAAGATGCGGAGGATGCAATTCAGGAGGCGCTCTTGAAGGCTTATTTGAATATGAGCCGTTATGAGCGTTCGCGAAGCTTCAAGGGGTGGTGGTTCGCCATTATTCGCAACTGTTGCCTTGACCTTCTTCGTAAAAGGGTCAGAAGACCCGCCACCGTGGCAGTTGACCCGCCTGAATTGCCTTCTTCAGGAAATGATGCGCATGGTGGTATGGAACGGAGTGATGAACTGGTCTGGGCTCTGAATCAATTGACGCCCGTGCACCGCGAAATTATCGAATTGCGTTACTTTGGAGATTGTTCTTATTCGGAAATTGCCGAGGCGCTGGGTATTCCGGAGGGAACCGTAATGTCGCGCCTGCATTCGGCGCGGCAGGCATTGGCTGCCATTTATAGAAAGGATAAGAAATGAAACCTGTTGACCCCACAGAGATTTCAGCGCTTCTTGATGGTAAACTTTCGCCGGAGGATGCCGACCGCGTCCGACGTGCGCTCGCTGAGGATAGCTCATTGCGACGTGAATATGAGGAGCTTGCGGCTCTGGATGCCGAATTGAAGGCATCGGCGCGGGCGGCGATGTTCCTGCCGGAAGTCGTGCTTCCGAAAGGGTCGAAAGATATTCGTCTTAATGTTCCTTTGCTGGTATTAATCCTTGTAGCATTGCGTTTTGGCATAAAGGCAACGCCGCTGTTCATAGGCGGTATTGTAGAGATAGTGTTCCTGTGTATTCTTCTCGGGTGGGGATTACAATATTTGCTGAAGGCTTCCGAACGCGACATCCAGTTATGGTAAATTAAATAGTAGACTCAATTTTCAGAGCATTAAATTCAGCGTTCTCGGCGTGAAATTATCCAAGGATTTTGGTTAAATATGGATGCTGAGGCCGTAAATGGACTCACATGCCTCCGCTATACCTTCGGAATAGGTGGGATGCGCATGGATGACGTCCATGAGGTCGTCTGCTTTTAATTTTTGGCGAATGGCAACGGCAAATTCGTGAATCATTTCTGGTGCGCCTTCGCCAAGGAGATGCGCTCCGATGATGCGTCCGGTTTTTTTTTCCACAATCACACGTATAAGCCCCTCCGCCTCGTCCGAGGCAATGGCTTTGCCAAGCGCCCTGTATGGAAATTCCCCCCCCGCCGCCTCTATCCCCCGCTTTTCCGCCTCTTTTTCAGAAAGTCCGACGGTCGCTGAGGGTGGGTCGGTGAAGATACATGAGGGCACAATATCCTCCCTCAGAGGCGGATGTTCATGCCCTGTTGCGTCCTCAGCGGCGATGATGCCCTGATAGGACGCCACATGCGCCAGCTGCCAGAGCCCGGTCATATCCCCGATGGCGTAAATGTCGGGGATATTTGTCCGCATTTTTTCATCTGTGGCGACGCCCCGTCCCTGACAGGAAAGGACAATCCCCGCCTCTTCAAGACCCAGACCGCCGGTCAGGGGTTTTCTGCCGATGGAGATGAGCGCCTTATCCGCCGATACGCTCTCGCCTTTATCAAATACCGCAAGAACGCCATTATTCACCCTGTCATGGGCAATACTTTTAAGGGCGGCATTTGTCATGAGTGCGATGCCCGCCTTTTTCATCAGGGATTCAAGGCGGCTGATGATGACAGCATCGAGAGTTGTTAATGCAAGTATGGATGGGAGGGCTTCGATAAGGGTTATTTTCACCCCGAAGGCGGCAAAAAGCATGGCAAATTCACAGCCGATGACACCCCCGCCCACAATAATGAGCGAGCCGGGCAGACTCTCCCATGAAAGGGCATCATCGCTGGTCACAATCCGATTGTGGTCGATGGGGAAGGATGGAATGGATGAGGTTTCCGCCCCTGCGGCAAGGATGATTTTATCAGCCTGAATGACCTCTGTTTTGTCAGGGATTTCAACGCCAATCTTCCGGGCATTCAGGAGGCGCGCAGTGCCCCGCACTAGATTGACACTGTTTTTTTTCAGGAGGAGCTCAATTCCCCGCCGGAGCTGGGCGACGACTGCGTCCTTGCGCCGAACCACGGTCTGCCAGTCAAAAGTGACATTGCCTGTGGAGAATCCCCACCGGCTGACTGTTTGCAGGATATGGAAGCGTTTTGCGGCGCTTATGAGGGCTTTAGACGGGATACATCCTCGGTTCAGGCATGTGCCGCCAACGGAATCTTTTTCAATCAGAGTGATGCTGGCGCCGCGCCTTGCCGCCCTGATTGCGGCGACATATCCGCCCGGTCCCGCCCCTATGATAGCAATCTGGCAATGTTCCGTCACTTCTTGGGGGAATCCTTCTCCTGCCCGTAGCGTTTCATATATTTTTCAACGCGTCCGGCGCTGTCCAACAGTTTCTGCTTGCCCGTGAAGAAGGGATGGCAGGCGGAGCAGATTTCAATCTTCTGTTCGGGTTTGGTAGAGCGGGTCTTGATGACATTTCCGCAGGCGCAGGTGATTGTTGCCTCCACATATTTTGGGTGGATGTCAGATTTCATTTTTTTGTTCCTCATTTTTCAGCATTGAAATAAAACGGGGACTATAACTGCCGTCACTCATTCATTGTGTCAAGAAATTCTGTATTGGTTTCTCTTTTTTTGAGGCGTTCCAGCAGGAATTCCATCGACTCCACGGTGCCCAGTTCATTCAGGACTTTACGCAGGAGCCAGATGCGGCTCAGGGTCTTTTCGCTCAGGAGGAGCTCCTCCTTGCG
>JAPLSR010000162.1 GCA_026398545.1 Candidatus Sumerlaeota bacterium
TAACAACGGCAACGCAATCATTGTCTGGTGTCAATCCGATGGCTCATATAATCAGATTTTCAAGAGCGAATATCGGGGTCACGTCTGGACTCACCCAAGCTCGCTCAGCAACAACATCAGTCCGAACGGACAGAATGCCGAAAATCCGCAGGTGGCGATGGATAACAACGACAATGCAATCATTGTCTGGCATCAAATTGATGTATTAACCCAGATTTTCAAGAGCGAATACCGTTTCGGTTTCTGAGGCAAGATGTCAGAGGGTTAGATCCATATGACAATATATAATTTCATTTAATTTTTCAACAGGGATATACAGGATTTTCGGGATGATATCCAAGTTTTTCACTTGACACCGTCCGTCCGCCATTATCAATATTTTTGTTTGTAAAAGGGAATACAACATACGCCGCATGCTGTTGTGCCGATGTCCGGTTGATTGATGGGCAGGCATTTATTATTCTGATGACTGCCCGAGATTGTTGTTATTTGTGTTGTGGAGTGCGGTGAAAAAGATAATCAAATATTCTCTTTTCCTTTGCGCCTGTGTCGCCTTTTCCTCCCCGGCGGGCATGATATCTATCCATGCCGTCTCCCCACCCAGATTGAAGGGCAGTTATGATTACTCAAGGGGTTGGTATCATCGTGTTAAGTCGGGCGACACCCTTTACAAAATAGCCCGGACTTATGACACTTTGCCCCAGACCCTGGCTAAGGCAAACGGGCTGGATATTGATGCCACACTCAAGCCGGGCGCCTATATTTTTATCCCCCCATCCTCATCCGGGGTTGTTCCACAAACCACACCCTCACCCGGAACTCGATCCTCCTCCACCCGTAAGGTCGCCCACCGTGATTACGGGAAGCAGAAATCCGGCAATTCACAATTGACACCGCCTCTTCCGCCCCTTCGTTATGTGAGGAACGAGGTGGAGAAACAAAATGACAAAACTGCAAGGACAGCCGGTGATGAGGCGAGACCCGACCCGCCCGACTCCTCGCATGCCGCTTCGGCTGATTCTTCAAAGACCCGTCTTGATTCATCCTCCTACACGGCACGCCCCACGAACAGACCTTCATCTAAGGGGTTCATCTGGCCGCTCAGGGGGAAGATCTTGAAGGATTATTCGGGCGCGAAGGATTCGCCTCACAAGGGACTGGACATTTCAGCTCCTAAGGGGACTCTCATTAAGGCGGCAAAAGATGGGAAGGTTATTTACAGCGGCGACGGCATCCCGGGGTATGGAAATCTTGTCATTCTGGAACATAAAGATGGACTCTCCACCGTGTATGCCCACAACAGCGAAAATCTTGTGAGGGTGGGCGAGTGGGTGAGTCAGGGTTCAGTGATAGCAAAGGTGGGTAGCACTGGCCGCGCCACGACAAATCATCTCCATTTTGAGATGAGGAGAAACGCCCTGCCTGTCAATCCACGGCTCTATCTTCCCTGAGTCCCATTTTCATGGGCATGGATAAAACCCTGAAACTTATTTCTGCGGCGGGAATTGTTCATTCTTCGGTGGCTTCAAATCTTTGCTGGCGGTTGAACTGGATGAGGGTATTGCGAGCCGACTTCAGTTCCGTTACAGCCTCAGCGAAGGAATCTGACTCAACAGCCTTCCTTCCGCGGGCGAGATAATAAAGAGCCGCCTTACCATATTCCGTGCGGTCTGTAATGCCAGCAAAGACCTTCAGGTGCGCCTTTGCCTTCGGTTTTGTGGAGTGGTCAAGGATGATACTCTTGATGGTGGTGGGGAAGTAAAGATAGCAAACCTCCTTATGTGGCAGACCGTCTATAATCCATTTGTTAATGTTAAAGTTTATCGCATTATTCTGGATATCCACAACCTTCATGTGATGGACAAAGACATCCGCCCCGTCCGCCTCAAAACTGAGGGCGGAGACATTTCTTATGGGCGGCTGGGGTTTATAGATATCCTCCTCAATGTCATCACCCGCAACTCTATGCTGGCCCAGGTTGTACCAACGATAATACAAAAGTGAAGAGACCCTGTCATCCGTCAGTTTCACATGGTCGGTGATGAGGTTCAGCAGATTCAGCGCCATTTCCTTGCGGGGACCTTTGAATTTTTCCACGGTTGGGTTCAGGAGTAAAATCACATTTTCCGTAAGTCGGATGCTTTCAAAGATTGAGAGGGGAGGGGCGAACTTACTCTGCAGGAGAAACCGGGCGCTTTCCTCCGCAGGTGTCAGTTCGGGTTTCTTCAGAGATGGCTCAATAGGGGTTGGTGTGGTTGTCAGGATTTTCACCGGGATAGTGGGCGCAGGTGTGGGTATGCCTGTGATGGTGGTAGATGGTTTGGGTTGTTCCTCTTCACCCACGGATGCAAAAGTGGATGCTATTATGATTCCACATAAAAATATGTAAATAAGTGTCTTCATATCGCTTTCAAGTTGTATGAAATATATAGAGCTTTTTCCTTCTTTTCGGCAACATTAAAATATTTGTGCGCCTGTTGTAAAATATACAATCGGATACCGCATCATCGAGATAAGTCACCGCATATCAGGTTCATCTGTGGATGAAATGAGGGTGCGGCGGAGCATGTCAAGGGCGAAATCTGCCGCGAGTTCTCTGATAAGGCACCGCTCGCCGGTGAAGCGCCTCTGGCATGTGATGATGGAATCCTCCGTTGCCAGTCCAAAATAGACAAGTCCCACCGGCTTCTCCTGTGAGCCGCCGGAAGGTCCGGCAATACCCGTTATTCCAACCCCGATGTCTGCGCCCGAAACCCTTTTCATGCCGGTCGCCATCTCAGCGACAGTTTCGCCAGAAACCGCTCCATAATGTCTGAGCGTCTCATCCCTTACTCCAAGGTATTTCACCTTTGCCTCATTTGAATATACGACTATTCCCTCTTTCAGGTAGTTTGAACTACCGGGGATATCGGTCAGGCGTTTGCAGAGGAGTCCCCCCGTGCAGGATTCGGCGATGGCGAGAGTCTTTTTCCGTGCGGTAAGGAGGCGCCCCACCTCCGCCTCAATGGTTGCCTCATTGCCCTCACTATAAATGCACTCAGGGTCAATCAGGCGAAGGATTTTTTTTCTGGCGTCTTCGAGGAGTTGACTTGTTTCCCCGCTGGAGGGGGCTGAGGCGGTGAGGCGGATATCAACCTTGCCTGTTCTGAAAGTAAAAGCAAATGTGACACCGGGAAGGGCATTGAAGAGTGGTTTTAATTGTTCATTCAGTTGTGACTCCGGAATATCGATGGTTCGCAGAACAAGGGTGTCAATAATGGCTGAGCCCGGGAAATGAGTTTTCAGAAAATCCGCAACAAAATTATCAAACATGGGAATCCACTCGCGCGGAGGTCCGGGCAGGGCGATGAGCGCCTTGTGTGAGGTCTCCTCATAAATGATAAACCCGGGTGCGGTGCCGTTTTCATTATAAAGCGGTATGGAGCCGGCGGGGAGAAGTGCCTGTGCGAGATTGGATTCAGGCATGTGCTTCCTGCGCATTGCAAAGCGCGCCCGAATCATATCTGCCGCCTTCCGGTCCGGGATAAGTGGCTTGCCATAAAGCTCCGAGACAACATCACGTGTCAGGTCATCCACTGTGAGTCCAAGCCCGCCCGTCATGATGATGACATCCGTGCGGTTGCGGGCAATGCCAAGAATATCCCGCAAGGTCTTTTTATCATCGCCAACCGCCGTGTGATAGAGGGGCGGAATGCCGAGTTTCTGCAGGCGATGACTGACTTCCCGGGCATTGGTATCGGGATACGCCCCCTGCATGATCTCCGTTCCTGTGGAGATAATTTCCGAAATAAATTTTTTCATAGGCTGTTTTTTTGTGAAAAAATACTTAATATTGTTATATAATATATGTGAGAGTGTCACGGTCAAGATAGAATGGAAAGGATAAAAAACAGTTGACATTGCACGAGGTGAACATATCTTCTCCTTCAATTTGTCTTGCAGGGATTTTTTGTGATGAATAAAAAAGATGAAAATAACGATTTATCTGCCCAGGAGGATGAGTATCTCCGCAGGCTCGAAGAGTCCATTTCGGGCAAGAGCGGCGACTCTGTTTATAAATTGCCCGCCCGGGAAATTAAGAGGCGTAAGCAACTGGAGCTTCTCAGAAGACAGGCGCTTGAAGAAGAGCAGAAAACATCTCCGCCGCTGGATAAGGAATCTCACTGCATCCCCATTGAGTGGGCTGTCAAGGACGCACAGGAAACCACCGCAGAGGTGGAGATAAACAAGCCCGGGGCGCCGGTGAATGAAACTGTGAGGCAAGAGTCTATACCCGTGGAGACGGAGACGCCATCTCCACAAATTCGCGAAATTCCGAAAACCCGTCCCGCCGAAAAGCGGAAAATCCCCTCAACAGAGCATCAACTCTTATTTGAAATTGGAACCATCCTCAGGCTGGAAAATAGCACTGTCGGCATCTATAAGGGTCCCATCTTCGGCAAAGATTATCACATGATTTATCATCTTCGCCATGATGGATTGGTGGAGCCGCAGGGCATTTATATATATGCTTACTGTTGTGAGCCTCTCGGTCGCGTCCCGTATGATGTTCTGCAGGAGATGCAGAAGACAATGCGCTGGGAGCGTGACCGGATTATTTCCCACCTGACATCCGAGGAAAAGTCCAAACTGATTCCCCTCCTCACTCCCGCATCAATCCAACGGGTGGAGGAGTCCCCCCACAGAAGGGAATCCCTTGAGCGGGGGCGTCTCCTGAGCATCCGCATAGGCGACCGCGCCTGGGAAGCCATTTACTGGGGTTCAGACGAGCTGGGACATATTGTCGCCCATAATACGCACGGGAACTGGACACTGATGCATCTGAACCTGGGGCGATTCGGCGATTCTCTTGAATACGGCGAAATCCTCCCGCCTGAGGAAATCAGAGAGATAAACAACTCCCTTTCTGAAAATATCGCCTTCGGCGATTAATAGCTCCTGAAAAAATGAAATTTATTCACCACAGTCTGCTTGAGGCGGATTGAGCCTTTGTGGTTTTATATTCTCTTTCTCCCACTTTCTTTAAATATCTTCCACTTTTGTCTGGCGCAGACGCAAGGCGTTGGTAATGACGGAGAGGGAGCTGCAGGTCATCGCCGCACTTGCAATCACAGGACTCAGTAGCAGACCGAAGAGGGGATAAAGAATGCCCGCAGCAATGGGTATTGCCACGGTATTGTAAATTAAGGCGAGAAACAGGTTCTGCTTGATATTTCTCACTACGGCATGGCTCAGATTGATTGCCCGCAGGATGCCTCTCAAGTCGCCTTTCACAAGTGTGACAGCGGCGCTTTGCAACGCAACATCAGTCCCCGTCCCCATGGCAATACCCACATCTGCCTGGGCAAGGGCGGGTCCGTCATTGATGCCATCCCCTGCCATGGCGACCTTGAGCCCCTTTGCCTGGGTATCTTTCACAAGCTGAATCTTTTGCCGGGGGTCAATGCCGGAGGCAACATCTGAAATATTGAGACGTTTAGCGACATAGTCGGCAGTCGTGGGGCTATCGCCCGTTGCCATTCTGATGTGGATGCCCCGGTTTCGCAGAGATGCAATGGCTGATGGTGTGGATTCCTTGAGCGGGTCGGAGATGGCAAGCTTGCCCGCCAGACGTCCATCAATTCCCACAAAAATGGCAGTCCTTCCCTCTGAGCGCCATTTTTCAAGACGCTCATCCTTTGTGTCCACGTCAATGCCGTAATCATCCAGAAGCGAGGCATTCCCCACAACCGCCTTATGCTCATTCACACGCCCCGCCACGCCATGTCCGGTTATTGCTTTGAAATCACTAACCGGCAGGAGTGAAAGTTTTCGCTCCTGTGCGCCTCGCACCAGAGCTCTGGCGAGGGGATGCTCACTTGCCTGTTCAACAGATGCCGCAAGTTGTATAACCCGCTCCGCGGTGAATGGGGGAATGGCTTCACACTCAGTGAGTGCCGGATGTCCCTCCGTGAGGGTGCCCGTCTTGTCGATAATCAGGGCGTTGATGCCGGAGAGTGTTTCCAGCGCCTCCGCATTTCTGAAAAGAATGCCCAATCTTGCGCCACGACCCATACCCACCATGATGG